>NZ_JACSQR010000001.1:0-248783 GCF_014836505.1 Psychrobacter communis | reverse complement strand
CGTGAGAAAGTCGCCTAAGCGCTAACGCTTTTAGAATCCCCCACTTGAGCTTAGCGAAAGTGGTGGGAGTATGTCAATTAAAAGAGAAGCATAATCCGTCAAACAAGCAAGCTAGTGATAAACCAAATGCTAAGTCAGTTACTATATCAGCGAATCAGCCTGCGCCTGAATTAATAGTAAAACAACCTCCTAAAAAGACCATTCTTCAAAGCAGAGAAGTACTGCGATGGTCTGGGCAAACGGAAGTTGAAGCGAGCGACGCTCCGTTTGTCCCTTCTAGCAATGTTCTGCCTATCTCTCAACTGATTAATGATGATTCTGTCTTTATTACCCCATTTGAGGTTTTGGAATCAGAGCCGAACATAGAGAAAGCTGCTACTAAGGAGCCTTCTATTATCGAGCAAGTTGAAGCGTCAATCATTTCTGATAATACTCCCGCTTGCCCGAAGTCTAATAGTGAGATGGTCAAGCGCGTTGCTAAAAAAGGTCAGCAGCAAGGTCAGCCCTTTTTTGGTTGCAGTCAATTTCCTAAGTGTCGCGGTGTGGTGAATATTAATTAGGTGATATTAGGGCGTGTATAGAATTCAAATGAGTGGCAACCAGATAAAGACACAAGCAAGCATTATCGCTGCTGCATAGCTATCTTTGAGCTTATCATATCGCGTGGCAATGCCCCTAAAATGTTTCAATCTAGCAAAAGCGTTTTCTACCAAATGACGGCAACGATACAAATACCAATCTAGTGTGTCGTTACAGCTTTTAGAGTTCGACTTAACAGGTATGACTGACTGAGCACAGTGCGTGAAGATACACTCTCTAATATCACTACTATCGTAGCCCCTGTCTGCAATCACCGCTTTAGTCTGGTTATTAATCGTGCTATCTATCAACGTCTTTGCCATCTTAGCGTCATGCACTTGCCCACCTGTCAGCTCAACATGTATAGGGTTACCACAAGCATCGACCACTAAGTGCAGTTTGCTGCTATTACCTGCAACACTTTTACCAATGGCCTCATCAAGATGACTGGCTGCACCTGAACTATGCTGATGAGCTTTGACCACGCTACCGTCTATAAATAACCATTCACTATCATAGTTTGCTGTGATTATTTTCATGAGCTTTTGCCATTTACCGGTTTTACGCCAATAACGGTATTGATGATATATGCGAGACCAATGACCGAAATAAGAAGGTAAGTCTCGCCATGGACAGCCTACTCTTATGCGGTACAGCATGCCTTTAATGGTACGTCTTAGATTGGGCTTGTTATATACGTTAATTTGTCGCAATATAATAAATAGCTTGTGCCAAAGTTCATCGTTGAGCTTGGTGCGAGTCATAAGTGATGCCTTATCTCTTTGTTGTGGTAAACAGTAGAGTAAGGCGTTGCTTATGTTTTTCAATGGTTTCTCAATTCTATACAGCACCTATGCAAAACGAAAATAAGTCAGGTGTTTTTAACTCAAATTGTGGGCTGCGATAAATATCGATATAAATAAGCGGTTTAAATATACTACCTTACGCAGTTGTAACGCAAGGTATCAATATATTTAATTTGATAGAAAATGTCCCGTTTTAATATCTGTATTTTTGAATGTAAGTGCTATTTTCAATAGAAAAGTTATGAGATAAAAGCGCTTGCCGTAAAATATTTTACTTATTTTTTCTATGATGCGATTTGCTCAGCGTGATGATGTTTTGCTTTAATGAAGTCAGCCATTTTTTCGGCAATCATAATGGTTGGCGCATTGGTATTAGCGCTTATCAAGGTCGGCATCACAGACGCATCAATAACCCGTAATCCATTGACGCCGCGCACTTTTAGTTCTAAGTCGACCACAGACTTATCATCTGAACCCATACGGCATGTGCCGACTGGATGATAGATGGTATCTGATTTATTACGAATATAGCCAAGCATGCCGTCTTTTTCGATATAAGGGGCAGGGTAGTCTTCGGTGATATATTTGGCGATGGGTGCTTCTTGCATGATGGCGCGCGTACGCTCAGCGCCTGCGACCATATACTCTACGTCTTTAGGATGGGAGAGGAAGTTGGGATCAATCAATACGCACTCTGAGGGGTCAGCTGACGCAAGCCTAACCGTACCGCGGCTTTCAGGGCGCAAGTAGCAGGCGTGACAAGAAACAGCAAAACCGCGTCTAAGGTCACGACCGTGTTCAATCACGCGAGATATGACAAAATGCAGCTGGGTATTTGGCCACTCTTTTGGGGCGTCACCAACGCTAAAGAACGCACCAGCTTCGGCGTAGTTGGTAGATAGTAGCCCTGTGCCATCTTTTCTCCATTGGCGAATGCTTTTAGACAAGGTTGAGAGCGTTGCCATACCAATACCGATCACATCGGTAGTATTGACCTCGTAATCAAATACCACGTCTAAATGGTCTTGTAGATTACCGCCAACCTCGGGCGCATCGACCAATACATCGATACCGTGCGCCTGCAAGTGCTCGGCAGGACCAATACCAGATAGCATCAAAACTTTCGGCGAACCAAAAGTGCCACCTGACAAAATAATTTCCTGACGTGCCATCACTGTATGCTCGACGCCGTCTTTTTCATAGGCGACGCCAACGGCTTGTTTGTCTTCAAAGATGACACGGTTGGCTTGGGCGTGGGTGATAACGGTTAAATTTGGCCGACTTTTTTGTACGGGGTGTAAATAGGCGGCGGCCGCAGAGCAGCGTTGACCTTGTTTTTCACCATGAAAATGGGTGACTTGATATAGTCCTGCGCCGTCTTGTTTTTTACCATTAAAGTCTTGATTGTGCTCCAAGCCATTAGCGACAGCCGCTTCTACAAATGCTTTTGAGATTTCACGCGGGCTTAATAAATTACTGACGTGCAAAGGGCCGCTATCGCCATGCAGTTCATCCGCGCCGTGGACATTGTTTTCAGCTTTAATAAAGTAAGGTAGCACATCGTCAAAGCCCCAACCCTCACAGCCTTGCTCAACCCAGCGCTCATAATCAAGCGCGCTGCCGCGAGTATAGATCATTGCATTAATGGCGGATGAGCCGCCCAAGCATTGACCGCGCGGTTGAAAGCCGCGTCGATTATTAAGATGGGTTTGCGGAGTAGTATGAAAGCACCAATTGTTTGATTTTAGCGGTTTGCCTGGTACTAAAAGGATTAAACCTGCCGGTACGCGAATCGCAAGGTCTTTGCCTTCACCGCCGTACTCCAATAAACACACACTGATATCGGGATTTTCTGTCAGACGGCTGGCAAGGACGCAGCCTGCAGAACCGCCGCCCACGATGACGTAGTCAAATTTTGCGTCAAATTCCATTTTTATATTCCTTATAGCTTCCATGCCAATCAAACTGGAGAGCTAGCTTTCCAGTATATAGGTCATTGATTAGTATAGACCTAACAGAATACTGACGCTAGGCATTCATTCAATCTTCAATGGCGCATATTTCAGAGCGCACAATAAAGCGTTTGCCTTCAGGTATTTCCAGTGAAAAACTCGCACCACGACCATCGACTACATCGATAGTTAAATCAGTATGTTGCCAGAGTTTATACTGGGCTTTACCCATATAAAATGGACAACCAGCAAGCTCACCGACGAGTACGTCTTGACCACCAACTTTGAACTCACCCAGCGGATAACACATCGGTGAGCTACCATCGCAGCAGCCGCCTGATTGATGGAACATCAGCTCGCCATGTTTAGATTTGAGTAATTCGATTAATGCTTTGCAGGATTCTGTCGCTTCAAGTTTCATGTCATGCTCCTTATCTTCAAAATTATCACGGAATTACTGTCATGCTGATTACGAATATAAGCTGAGGGCGAATATAAAAGGCCGCATCATCATCAC
Organism: Psychrobacter communis; assembly: GCF_014836505.1. Lineage (NCBI taxonomy): Bacteria > Pseudomonadati > Pseudomonadota > Gammaproteobacteria > Moraxellales > Moraxellaceae > Psychrobacter > Psychrobacter communis. The sequence continues at coordinate 244,929 of NZ_JACSQR010000001.1, read as the reverse complement.
TCACATCATTAATAGCATGTGGCTGAAAACGATACGACCTGTTATTTGTGACCAAACGTCGTAATTATCGAGATAGTTTCTAAAAAATAAAAATGTCTCAAATAATTGACATGTCTACATAGAGTAATCAATGACGATGCGACCCTCAATCTTACCATCACGCATACGATCAAGAATGTCATTGATGTTTTCAAGTGGCTCAGCGGCAACAGTCGCTTTTACTTGACCTGCCGCTGCCATGTCGAGTGATTCTTGTAAGTCGAGACGGGTACCAACGATTGAGCCACGAATGGTAATACCGTTTAGAACGGTATCAAAGATAGAGACAGGGAAGTCGCCCGTTGGTAGACCATTACAGACCAAAGTACCACCGCGTCGTAACATGCCTAAGGCTTGGTCAAATGCTTTAGACGATACTGCTGTCACGAGCGCACCATGAGCACCGCCGATTTCTGTTTGTAGATATTCGGCAGGGTCGGTGTTTTTTGCGTTGACCGTGACTTTTGCCCCCAGTTTTTTGGCAAAATCGAGCTTTTCATCGTCAATATCGACGGCAGCAACGTTCAGTCCCATGGCAATGGCGTACTGTACCGCCATGTGACCAAGTCCACCGATACCTGAAATGACGACCCAATCACCTGGTTTGGTGTCTGTCATTTTCAGACCTTTATATACCGTCACACCCGCACATAGAACTGGTGCAATCTCAACAGAGTCAACGCTCTCAGGAATAATGCCAACATAGTCAGCATCTGCCAATACGTATTCTGCAAAGCTACCATTCACTGAATAACCAGAGTTCTCTTGACTTAGGCACAGGGTTTCCCAGCCACCTAGACAGTGCGTACAGTGACCACAGGCAGAGTAGAGCCAAGGCACACCGACACGGTCGCCTTCTTTAACATGCTTAACACCTTCACCCACAGCAGTGATCAGGCCGACACCTTCATGACCAGGGATAAACGGGGGGCTTGGTTTGACTGGCCAATCGCCTTCGACAGCGTGCAGGTCGGTATGACAGACACCTGATGCCTGCATTTTTACTACAATTTGACCAGGACCTGGGGTAGGGATATCAACTTCTTCAATCTGCAGAGGTTGGTTGAACTCATGCAGAACCGCAGCTTTCATTTTATTAGCCATGTTACTTTCTCCTTATTACTAGCAGTCACTAATGCTCGACTTAGTCTTTTAAACTGCCAATTATTTTACATGTAGATGCTTAGTAAGCATCGAGTTTGCACCTTACGCTTCCTTGTAAGGTGCTTTAGCAAATAGTGTTTAAAAGAACCCCATCGCTTTTGGACTATACGATACCAGCATGTTTTTGGTTTGCTGATAATGATCAAGCATCATTAGATGGTTTTCGCGGCCGATACCCGATTGCTTGTAGCCACCAAATGCAGAATGCGAAGGATAGATGTGGTAGCAGTTGGTCCACACGCGACCTGCTTGGATGCCACGTCCGAAGCGATAGGCTTTGTGTACACTGCGTGTCCAGACTCCAGCACCAAGACCATATAAGGTATCATTGGCAATGCTCATGGCCTCTTCGTCGTCTTTAAATTTCGTGACGGCAAGTACTGGTCCAAAGATTTCTTCTTGGAACACGCGCATATCATTGGTGCCTTCAAAGATGGTCGGTTTCACATAATAACCGTCGCCAAGCTCGCCATCGTGTTTGGCTTGCTCGCCGCCAACCAAGACTTTTGCGCCTTCTTTTTTACCGATATCCAGATAAGATAAGATTTTTTCTAACTGGTCTGAGCTGGCTTGTGCACCAATCATGGTGTCAGTGTCTAGTGGATTGCCCATTTTGATGGCTTCAACACGCTCGACACAGCGTTTGATAAATTCATCATAAATACTCTCATGTACCAGCGCACGCGACGGACAGGTACAAACCTCACCTTGGTTTAAGGCAAACATGACCAAACCTTCAACGGCTTTATCCAAGAAATCATCGTCTTCGTCCATGACATCAGCAAAGAAGATATTTGGACTCTTACCACCCAGCTCTAGGGTAACTGGAATGATGTTTTCACTGGCGTACTGCATGATTAGGCGACCAGTAGTCGTCTCACCAGTAAAGGCAACTTTATTGATACGTGGATTGGAGGCAAGCGGCTTACCAGCTTCAACTCCGAAACCGTTGACCACGTTGAGGACACCTTTTGGTAAGATATCAGCAATCCCGATCGTCTCTAGCATAAATAGGATAGAGGCAGGCGTTTGCTCTGCAGGCTTGAGTACTATACAGTTACCAGCAGCAAGCGCAGGGGCTAGCTTCCATACTGCCATGAGGATCGGAAAGTTCCATGGGATAATTTGGCCGACGACACCAAGTGGCTCATGGAAGTGATAAGCAACCGTGTCATCATCAATTTGACTGATGCCGCCTTCTTGTGCACGAATGGCACTGGCAAAATAGCGAAAGTGATCGACAGCTAATGGAATGTCTGCTGCTAGGGTTTCACGTACAGGCTTGCCGTTTTCATACGTTTCGGCAATGGCGATGGCTTCTAAATTGGCTTCCATCTTATCTGCAATTTTGAGCAGTAGATTGGCACGTTCAGCGACACTGGTTTTGCCCCAAGCGTCTTTGGCAGCATGAGCAGCGTCTAAGGCTTTTTCAATATCCGCTTCTTTTGAACGGGCGACTTGGCAGATGACTTTACCGTCAATGGGGCTGGTGTTGTCAAAGTATTCTCCATCGGCTGGTGCGACCCACTCACCATTGATAAAGTTGTCATATTTTTCGCGGAATTGGACGGGGCTGTTTTCTGTATTGGGATAGGCGTGTAGCATTAACGACTCCTTGTTGTATTAATTTATAAAGCAAATAAACGTTCAAGCCTTTGATATATGATCTTTTGAGGTCATATCTATAAAGTCACTTGCACGGTTTTGCTGGATCTCCCTGATCAGGTTGTCAGTCTATCCTACTGAACTTTTATACATAAGGATAGGTACTTTTAGTAAAGCAAATCAGGTTGTTTCATAAATTTAGGTTATGCATAAGTATCTGCTTAAATTGGTTCGAAAACTTGGTACAGCTGTTATAATTGCTACCATTATGATGCTACGACGGTAGTTTCCTTTTTCTTATGTTATTGGTTGGTTTGGATATATGCGTCAATCTTCTGCTCTTGATATCTTAAAAACAGGTCAAAATGTGTTTTTGACTGGCTCAGCAGGTTCAGGTAAAACTTATACTCTCAACCAGTACATCAATTACTTACGCGCGCGCCGTGTGCCAGTTGCTGTGACTGCTAGTACGGGTATCGCGGCGACACACATGAACGGCACGACTATCCATAGTTGGTCGGGTATAGGCATCAAAGACGAGTTGTCTGATCGTGATTTGACCAATTTATCGCGTAAGCAGTTTTTAGCAGACAGATTAAAAGACACGGCGGTATTGATCATCGATGAGATTTCCATGCTGCATGCCAAGCAGCTTAACCTAGTCAACCAAGTGCTCAAGCATGTGCGAAAAAACGATGCTGCATTTGGTGGTATACAAGTGGTGGTTGCAGGGGACTTTTTTCAGTTACCACCGATTGGAAGTAAGGGTGAGAGTAACCGAGAAAAGTTTGCTTTTATGTCTGAGGCCTGGCTCGATGCTAAGTTCCATATTTGTTATTTATCCGAGCAGCATCGGCAAGTCAGTGAGGCCGCTAATGGTGGTCTCGATTTGGATGATATTCTCAATCAGATTCGCAGACAAGAAGTCACTTTTGAGGCGATTGCGGCATTGGAAGCTACCTTTGATCAAAACGTCGATATCAATCGCACCCGTCTCTATACCCACAACCTCAACGTCAATAAAATCAATGATAAAGAACTGGCAGCGCTTGAAGGCGAAACCATGCGGTTTGAGGCCACCGCGACAGGTGATAGCAAACTGGTTGAGACCCTCAAAAAAACGGTACGCACTCAAGACGATTTGGTATTAAAGGTCGGTGCTAAGGTGATGTTTATCAAAAACAACAGCGAGCTTGGTGTCTCTAACGGCACGATGGGTGAGCTGATTGGTTTTGCTGCGGTAAAAATTGACGATAGTAAAGATACGAGCGATGATTTGATTGAAGATACTGCGCAAGATGCTATTGCTAAGAATACGAAAAACAAAGCCAAAAAAGATAAAGAAAGTAAGGAAAAACCAAAAGATAAAAAACCAACCACGCAAAAAATGCCTGTAGTTCGACTAAACTCAGGTCGTGAAGTCATCGCTGAGCCTGAAGAATGGATCATCGAAGACGAAACCGGCGACGTGCTGGCAAGCTACTTACAAGTGCCGCTGTGTTTGGCTTGGGCCATTACTATTCATAAATCGCAAGGCATGACCCTTGAGGCGGCCGAGATTGATTTATCGCGCACTTTTGAGCTTGGGCAAGGTTATGTGGCATTGTCACGCTTAAAGTCGCTGGCAGGTTTGCAATTGCTCGGTATGAATGACATGAGCTTGCAGCTTGACCCGCTGGCACGCGGCGCCGATAAACGCTTTTTGGCACTGTCAGAGGAAGCGGATGCCAATTATGCCATGCTCGATGAAGAAAGCATGACGCAGGCGCATGAGAAATTTATTCTAAAATCAGGCGGCACGCTTAGTAAGTCGGTGATTGAAGCGTATGCCAATTTGCAGAAAAAACGCCGCGAGCAACAGCAAGCGCAGATAGATAAAAAACAGAAACTTGGTAATCAAGTTTCTGATAAATCGGACAGCACCTTGCTGGCGACGCGAATTTTATTAGAAGAGAGCTTATCGATTGCCGAGATTTCGCAGGCGCGGCAGCTGTCGCAATCGACCATTATGCGCCATATTGCAGAATTAAAATCGCAAGATCCAAGTTTGGCGTGTGATCATCTGCGCCCAGACGATGAAGTGATGACGGCGGTTGGCAACGCTTATGTGGCCATTAAGGTCGCCAATAACCCTAATGACTTTAACGATGATGGCAGTGTTAAGCTGCGTCCAATTTTTGAGCATCTAAAACAAGCGGTTGATTACAATACCATTCGTTTGGCATTAATTTTTATTACGCCGTAGCATCCAATCGGTGAGAAAAAATCTCTAAAGATAGACCGTCATTATGCTGATAATATTCAATGTAGCGCGCCACTCTTTTTATATCTCTTTATAGCGATACCCTTTTATGTCTGACGTTATACCTGATTTTTCTAGCGCAACTTACCAATTGAACGCCGAACCTAGAGTGGCGCTTACGCATGCGACAGGCGAGCATACGCAGCCCTTGAGGATTGCTATCAATGGCTTTGGCCGTATTGGACGTAATGTACTGCGTGCCTTGTTAGAGCGCTTTGAGGTGTTGGGGCGCGCTATCCATGTAGTGGCGATTAATGATTTGGCATCGGCTGATATCTTATTGCATTTGTTAAAATTCGATAGTACTCATGGTCGCTTAAGCCGACTTGGCGTCAGTGCAGAGGTTTTAGACGATAAAAACAATACTCAGCTGTGTTTGACTAAGAATAATCTGACCTACTGCATCAAAATGCTCTCAGAAGCTGACCCAAAAAACCTACCATGGCGCACGCTTGATATCGATGTAGTGCTAGAGTGTACGGGGCATTTTCGCTCTTATGAGCAGGCGCATCAGCATATCGAAGCGGGTGCTCAGCAAGTTATCATTGGCGCCGCGCCTTTTGACGATGTAGACGCTTGCATTGTGATGGGCGTTAATACCGAGCTACTGACATGTGAGCTACCGATTATCTCAAGCGTATCTTGTACTACACAGGCATTGGTACCGCTGATAGATACGCTTGATAAGGCTTTTGGTGTGCAGTCGGCCATGATGACCGAAATTCATGCGGTGACCGCTGACCAGACAGTGCTCGATCAAGCGCACCGAGACCCAAGACGCGCACGCGCCTCTGGTTATAATATTATTCCGACCACCTCAAGTAGTATTGCTGCGACAGAACGGGTATTGCCTGCGATGGTAGGGAAGATAAACGGTCACTCGATACGCGTACCGACCATTGATGTGGCGGCGATTGATGTGACGTTTGTCTTTGATACGCCGGATGTCAGCGTCGATGCGATACGAGAAAAGTTAAGAGCTGCTAGCCTTGGTGATTTGATAAATATCATGGCGTATACTGATGAGCCGCTCGTTTCCAGTGACTTTATCCATCAGCCAGAATCGCTGATTATCGATGGGCAGCAATTGATGCAAGTGGGCGAGCAATATAAAGTGTTTGCCTGGTACGACAATGAATGGGGCTATGCCAACAGGCTGCTTGATATGTGCTTGCACCTCGCTTTAAGTAAATAACCTGGTTTGCAGTAAATGTTTTAAAAAAAGCACGGGGTAAAAAATTTTGGCGCACGCTAAGTCATTGATTTAAAACTGGCTGTAAATTAATTTCATTTTTTTAATATGAAGCGCTTGCATTATACGATGATATCTATATAATGATGCACCAATGGAGACGTGGCAGAGCGGTTGAATGCACCGGTCTTGAAAACCGGCAAGGGTTCATAGCCCTTCGAGAGTTCGAATCTCTCCGTCTCCGCCAAATTCGAAAAAGCCTCAATCAGTTATTGATTGGGGCTTTTTTATGTTTGCATAAATGCGGTTTTAACTTAGCGGGCACTCTATATAGTCAAAATATCCTAAAAACGCGACGGTATTATTGATATCAATTTTTTGTAGCCTCTGTCTGCGCAGGCACAGCAAGCAAGGAAAATTTATACCAGTCGCACATCATTATACCCCTGTCTTATATGAACTCTCTGTTATTTCGCTAGCGTTTGCTTAAATACTACTTCTTGTCCATCTACCAAAACCAGCTTGCCTTCGCTAATCTCAATATGTATGCTCGTATGGTTTTTAATTGCGCGCATGACATTGATGTCCTCGATGCTGCTTTCGATGATGATTTTGCCAGACTGTTCAGGTTCGATGGGCGGCTGGAATTGGGTCAACGGTACATTAAAGCTTTTACCTTTGGTCAAATTGGCCTCTTGCATGGTGAGCTTACCCTTAAAACTTTTAATCGCTACCTTACCGTGGTTTGACAGCATAAACTGTAGTTTTACTTGGTTTAAACTGTCGCTATCGCTGGTTCTGACGGGCAGTAAAGTGACAGGGTAATTTTGTGCTTTGGCAGTATGCACTTGCGGACTGGTGACAATCGGGCTTTTTTTACCAGTGGGATTATTTGGATGCAAGCGTTCATATTCACGCTGCTGGATAAGGGCTTGCTTGATGGTGATACGTGGCATCGCTCCGGACTCATACGCGCCGCTAAGCTTCATACGTAGCATATAGCGGCTCAAGAGCTGTCTATCAGCCTCAGGCAACTGCTCAAACGTATCGCCAAGCTTTTTTTGCCATTGGTCAGAGTTGGTTGGTATGGTCTGCCTACTTGGATCTGCTGGCGGCTGCATGCAACCATTGGTAACTGGCAACATCGCTACAGTAAATGCCAATAATATAACCTTTTTTATATAGCGTGCACGGCCTGCGTGTTTATATAAACCAATCATCATATGCCTCCTTCTCAACCCATATAGATACTAATAACTTTTATACCAATATAGCGCCTATCAATATAGCGCTTATGATAATTTTGTATGTTTGTTTATCGCTAATGGGTATTCGATGTTATTAAGCGTATTGAGAAGGGCATATTTTACGTAGCAAGTTCAAATTAAATAGCAAAAAAAAGACCAAGCGCCGTTAAGCAAACTTAGTCTTTTTTTTTGTATGTATGATAAGCCAAGCGCTACTCTTTATCTTGCAGCTCAGATAGCGGGTGGGTGGTGGTATTATTATGCGTGACCACAATCGCCTCATCAATGATACGTTGGCTGACCCCACGCTTACGTAGGCTTTCAATAAACACTTCATCATGCGCCAAGGTATAATCTTGATGGTCGCGATCCAATCCTTGACGGATATAAAGACGAATCAGACCTTGGATACGTTTAAAGCCCAGCTCTGATGAGGTAGACTCTAATAATCTAATCATCTCTTCAGACAAGCGAATACTGATCGGACGCGTGATTTTTTGCGGATGATCAGAGAATTTATTTTTTATACGAACAGGTATCATAATAAACCATTACTTTTAGTGAGTAGGAATAAAACACTCAGACAAAAACGAACTTGGTCACAGCCACTCCTACCATACAATAAAAGTCGCTAAAAGAACACCGTCGCCGTATAAATATTGTATTGGTGAATAAGGTAAGATATTAAGGATTAAATAACGACCACAAAAAAACCTCCATCAAATAGTTGATGAAGGTCTTTTAAAATATGGCTCTCCAACCTGGGCTCGAACCAGGGACACACGGATTAACAGTCCGTTGCTCTACCAACTGAGCTATTGGAGAATAAGTTGTGATAACGGTTAATTAAACAAGTTTTACAAAGCCTTTGGTAGGTGCGATTGCTTATCTTGTTTGCGTTATGTGGGGCACATTTTAGCCAAGTAGTTCTGGGCTGTCAACCTTATTAGGCGATAAATAATAAATATAATTATAAATAGGATAAAATTGTGGGTGTTTCTTGTTAAAGCGGCGCCTTTATTGACGGTGACGATGATTGCTGCTGCTAAAATGTGTATAAAAATTAATTTTTCTTAATATTATAACAACTTACTTTATTCCTTAGTTTGATAAGACTATCTATTTGAAACTAAAGAAAAACCTTATATTACTTTAACCCTTAAAATCTTTATTTCATGCACCCATATAAACCTATAAAATAGCCATCCGAGCGTTCTTATCGTTTTATTTAACTGACTGTTTCTAATTCAATACTTTCTACCAATATAAGTGCCCTAAATATGAGTCCAACCATGATTGCTTACGGTTACCTTGCCATCGCTATTGTCTGCGAAGTTATTGGCACTACCTTTTTGGTCAAGTCAGAGCAGTTTACGCGCTTTGTGCCCACGCTTATTATGGCGGTGCTTTATGCTATTTCGTTCTACTTATTAACCCAAACCATAAAAACCATCCCTATCGGTATTGCTTATGCCTTATGGGGCGGGCTTGGTATCGTATTGACTTCACTGGTAGGACTGTTCTTTTTTAAGCAAACGCTTGATACCGCAGCGATTATCGGCATTGCGATGATTGTTGGTGGGGTAGTGGTGATGAATTTATTGTCTAATTCGGTGGCACATTAAGTAAACAGGCATTAGTAATCGTTAAACATTAAGACGTCAAGGACAAACACATTGACCACATTAAAATATATCGCGCATTACTCTGAGCAAATTCAAAGCCAAGCGGCGACGCTGATTAGCACGGGCAGACTGGGTGAGTATTTGGATAAAAAATATCCAAACCGTCATCAAGTACAAAGCGATAAAGCGCTATATCAATATAGTAATGACATTAAAAATCAGTATATGCGTAAGAGCAGTCCGCTGTCGCAGGTGTCTTATAACAGTAAACTTGCGGTGCTCAACCAGGCACTTGGCATTCATACCTACCAATCGCGCGTCCAAGGCAGTAAGCTAAAATCACATAATAGCATCACGGTAGCCAGCCTATTTAAGGAAGCGCCGCCTGAGTTTTTGCGTATGATCGTGGTGCATGAGTTGGCGCATTTTAAGGAGCAAGAGCATAACAAGGCCTTTTATCAGCTTTGCTGTCATATGGAGCCAAACTATCATCAATATGAGCTTGATACTCGTTTATGGTTGCATTGGCGCGAGTGCTAATCTATCGTGATGAAATAAAAGCTAACAATAATGCTAATCAATAAAATAGTAACAGGGCTAAGGACGATGAATAAAGCCGCTGTTTTAAGAGTAAGGTAGTCTATGAGTCAGTCAGCGCCGCAGTCCATGGCTAAAGGTAAAAAAGCCTGGCTCATTCCTGTACTGTGTTTGATCGCGGGTGGTGGATTGATCGGTATTTCTACCAATCTAGCCAAATTTGCCGGCGAGGTCGGTCTGACGCCGCTAGCATTTCTGTTTTGGTCTATTACGGGTGCGGCGTTTATTTTATTTAGTTATGCGTTGTTACGCCGCGAGCTGCCGCCGTTAAGTAAATCAACCCTGAGCTATTATTTGGTTGCGGCGTTGGTGAGTGTGGCAGGCTCCAATCTCATTTTCTTCTCCGCTATTCCGCATGTCGGCGCCAGTTTTGTCGCCTTGATTATTTCTCTGCCGCCGCTATTGACGTATCTCGCCGCTATCATTCTAAGAATAGAGCGCTTTAACAAGCTGCGCGCGCTTGGCGTGGTCGCGGCACTTGCCGGAGCAGGTGTGCTTGCCGCCCGTAAATTCGCTGCGCCCGATGCCAGTGTGTTTTGGATTGGGCTAGCGCTTTGCGGGCCGGTGTTATTGGCGATTGGTAATATTTATCGCACCTTATATTGGCCTGATAATCTCTCTCCGAGCGCGCTGGCACCGGGTATGCTGATAGCCGCATCCGTGCTACTTGGTTTGTTTAGCATTTTACCTAATTATTCTCTTGCCGTTCCGCTAGCTGAGATGTTGCCGTTAGGGTTGATTGCGGTGCAGGCGTTCATTTTCGCTGGTCAGTTTTTACTGTTATTTTTACTGCAAAAAACGGGCGGCCCAGTATTACTAAGCTTATTAGGTTCGGTTGGGGCGGCCGTCGGTGTGCCTGTCGCTATCTTTTTGCAGGGGGAGCGTCCGCCAGAAGGGTTGTTTTTGGGTGCATCATTGATAGCGCTTGGGGTCGTGTTGGTTACCTATGGTGGGGTGAAAATGGCGGCATCAAACCAGCAGACTCGATAAAGGGTGGGCTTGCGGCTAAAATGGATAAAAAGTAGATAAACCGTTAAGTTTTTTTAGGATTGAAAGGTTAGGTTTAAATGTCCACCGTCTTTGTCATACGATTGAGCATGGCTGCTAAGCGCGCGTTGTTATCAGCAATATATTTATCACCAAGCGTTATTATCTCAGTAGGTGATTGTACGGTTTTAGGGTAGTTAATTAGCCCTTTTTGAATGGCATTGTCGCCATTTGCTACCATCTTAACGATGCTTTCTTTGGTGACTTCAAAATGACACTGCCAAGCCATGACCCAAGTGGCAAGCGCTTTTTGCTGCGGCGTTTGATAAAGAAAGCCTTGATTAGGCCATGCTGCTGATGTCGCTAACGGAATCGCTCCTTGTGGATATTCAAACCCATCGCCATGCCAATGAAAGACCGTAAACGCCTGCTTTGGTAAGTCCTGTAGTAAAGGATGCGCCTGAGCGTCTTTAGTCAACTGAATGGGTAACCAGCCGATTTCTTTTACGCCTGCCGGCTTTACGCTCGCCCCCAAGCAGTGCGCAATAAGCTGCGCCCCTAAACATACTCCAATGACGGTTTTTCCGCTATCCATACTTTGTTTAATCAGACGTTTTTCTTCAATTAACCAAGGATGGTTGTCCTCATCGTGGACACTCATCGGCCCGCCCATCACAATTAACCAGTCAAAACTGCCAAGCGCTGGCAAGGTGTCTTTATTATAAGAACGCGTGTAGGTAATAGTGTGTTGATGATTAATTGCCCAATGCTTAATAAAGTTGAGGTCTTCGTAATCTGTGTGAAATAAAGCATGAATGCGTAAGGTCATCTGATGATCTCGATTAAGAAGTTATATTTTTATAATATTGACAGTCTATAAGCTATGAGCTGTCTTAGATAGTGGAAACTATTTAGAGTACTCTAATTCTCTTAAGTGTTTCATTATAAAGCGTAAAATTAGCTATTCTTATAATAACCTAATATTGTGATAGAAAAGGCTTGCAAAGTTTTAAAAACTTGCTAAAATGCATGTCCTAAATAGGCGTATAGCTCAGTTGGTTAGAGCGCTACCTTGACATGGTAGAGGTCGTTGGTTCGAATCCGATTACGCCTACCAGATTCGAAAGCCCCAATCTTTATGATTGGGGCTTTTTTTATGCCCGTTTTACAAGCGTTGTAGCAGGAAATATCTGCACCCAACATTTTATAAACACAGTTAGATAATCAGCTCCGCACGATTCAAAAAGACGACATTAGCTAATGCAATGGTTATGTTTTTTGTAGGAAAATTAGACGATAGACGCTAATTTTCATAAAAAAATGGTGATCATACTTAAAGTACAACCACCACAGCAGAGTGTTTCAAAAACAGAATCGCTAAAAACTAAACAGCAGACTTAAATTTTCTACGATAGATACTTCGCAACACTGGCATAAACACCATTAAAATAGCCAATAACCATAACACCATAGTGATAGGGCTGCCCCACAGAATACTTAGCTCACCTTGAGAAATAGATAGCGCGCGTCTTAAGTTAGATTCCATCAGCTCGCCCAAAACATAACCTAAAATAAGCGCTGATAATGGGAAGTTTAACTTACGTAAGAAATAACCGAACACCCCGAGTGCGACCATAAAGACCAGATCAAAAGTCGTACTATGAATCGAGTATACGCCAACAAAGCTGACCGCAGCAATTGCTGGTACTAAGATATAATTTGGCACGTTTAGCAATTTTGCAAATAAGCCAACCAATGGAATATTCATTACCAGCAAAATAACGTTACAGATAAATAAAGAGGCAATCAGACCCCAAACGATATCAGGCTGCTCGGTAAATAACTGCGGACCTGGTGTGATGTTATATAGAGTCAATGCGCCCATCATGACCGCTGTGGTACCTGAACCTGGCACACCTAAAGTCAGCATAGGCACAAACGAGCCACAAGCTGAGGCATTATTCGCTGCCTCTGGCGATGCAACACCGCGCAGATCACCGTCGCCAAACGTACCTTTATCACCAGCGATTTTGCGTTCACTGGCATAAGTCATGGCGCTTGCAATAGTAGCCCCTGCACCTGGCAAGATACCAACGACAAAGCCCATTAAACCACTACGTAACATCGCGCCCAAGGTAAACATAAACTCTTTAAGGTTTAATAAACTACGCTTACCTTGCTCAATGACCTTGTGTCCAGTAGTAGTTTTTTCGAGTAAGATTAAGATTTCACTGACACTGAAAAAACCAATTACAATGGTGGTAAATTGGATGCCATCAGATAGATTGACCGAATCAAAAGTAAAGCGGTAAATCCCTGTAACCGCATCGACACCAACCGTCGCCAAACCAAGACCGATTAGAGCGGCAATACCAGTTTTAACCGGTTGATCACCGACCAAACCGCTTAGACACGTAATAGCAAATACCATCAATACAAAATATTCGGCGGGCCCAAATGAGATGGCCCACTTGGCTAATAACGGGGCAAATAAAACCACACCGATCGTGGCAATCGTTGCACCAATGAAGGAACTAACGGCGGATAAAGACAGTGCAATACCAGCTTTGCCTTGTTTGGCTAATGGATAACCATCTAACGTCGTCATAATAGCGCCAGCATCACCTGGTACGTTGATAAGAATGGCGGAGATACGACCACCATATTCACAACCAAGATAGACGGCGGCAAGTAAGATGAGCGCACTTTCTGGTGGTAATCCTAAAGCAAAGGCGAAAGGCAGTAATATCGCCACACCGTTAATAGGACCAAGTCCAGGCAACATACCGACAATGGTACCCAAAAAAGCACCGATAAGTGCAATCAGTAAGTTCTCTGGGGTAGATGCAATAGCGAAACCATGCATCAAAAAATCAAAAGTATCCATACTGGCTATCCTATTATCCCTGATAACAATCCAAGTGGTAATTTGACATCCAAAAGTATGTCAAATAAGACGTATAAGCCAATACTGATTAACACTGAAAAGATAAAGCTTTTAAGCGGGTTGCCAGCAAATAGTAAACCTACGGCAAAGGACATCAGAATGGTGGCAACAATAAAGCCCAGTACCTCAAAAATCAAACCATAGACAAGTAACGCAAGCGCACAAAGTACTAAGTTTCTAATGATTGGTTTGGTAAGCCCTAATTCTATCGGCTTGGTAAAGCTTGCTGGACGAAAAGCAACAACTAGCGCGCCAAATGCCAGCAATGAAAAAATTAAAATCGGGTAAGGGCGAGGGCCGATGGGATCGTAGGCAATAGGGGCGACATAGCCAATGGCTAGGTATATCAAAAATAAGCTCACCAGTGCCATTAGCCCAGAAAACAGACGTTCCATAGTCATAATAGGACTCCTAGAATGTTAGGGCAAAAAGGCTGGCATCTCTATTTTCTGCCAGCCTTTTGAGAATACGATTAAACTTTAGTATTCAATCAATAACGTGATTGAACACCAAGCTCACTATTTGGCTTCAGCCTCAACAAGACCGTATTCAGCAGACAACTTACGAAGCTCGCCCGTACGCTTATAAACATACTCTTGTAGCTCTTCACCGGTCATAGAGAACGGCAATAATTCTTGCTGTTCACGTAGCTCAGCAAATTTTGGATCGGCAAGCATCTTATCAAAGGCATCCTTCCACCAGTTATAAGCACTTGGGCTCACATCTGGACCCATGTAGTAACCACGAACGACCGGCCACGTGACATCATAGCCTTGCTCTTTAGCAGTAGGAATATCGCTCATAGTGCCATCCAACCTTTCATCGGCAAATACGGCTAGGACGCGCAATTTGCCAGCAGTGGTTTGCGGCATAAGCTCGGCAATGCCAGCACTAACGGCGGTGATGTGATTACCCATGACCGCTGTGATTGCTTCACCGCCACCTTCCATCGCCACATACGTCATGTCGTTAGGATTGACGCCAACGGCTTTGGCCAATATGGCAGTTTGCATCCAATCTTGACCACCGACACTACCGCCCGCGCCGAAGCTGACTGATTTTGGATTTGTTTTTAGAACCTTAACCAAATCATCTAAAGTTTTGATGTCTGAATCCGCATTGACGGCGACAGCGCCATAATCTGTGCCGACACCGGCTAGCCATTTCACATCTTTTTCAGTGAATTTACCAAATTTACCTTGTGATAAATTAAGAATAGAGCCGGTTGAGAAGGCAATAATGGCATCACCATTATCACGATCATTGGCAACGATTTTGTTATAAGCAACCGCACCAACCCCGCCTGGCATATAAGTCACGCGCATAGGATCTTTTAAGATGCCAGTGTCTTTCAAACCCGCTTGAGCAAGCTTACAAGTCAAGTCAAAGCCGCCGCCTGGCTTGGCAGGTGCGATACATTCAGGACGTGAAGGAGCAGTCAGCTCACTTGAGCCATCTGTCGCGGCTGCATCTGTACTGGTCGTTTCATTAGCGTTGTTACAGGCAGTCAAAGATAGAATAGATAGGCCAAGAGCCAGATAGGAAAGTTTTTTCACACGACACTCCTTGTGTGTATATTTGTACTAAAGTTTCAATAGAATTCTGATCGGCGCAACCCGTTATTAATGTTTGAAGCTACGATCAGACTAACGAAGTTTCTGCATTTCATCAAAATATGTTTTTTTGTCACTGTATAAAAGTAACAGAATATTTTGTAAATGACAAGAAACATATGTATGTCTGTATGAATTTTATTATACTATAGAGACGCATAAGGGTATTGACTATTATTCTTATGCTTAGCTTTCAGTTATAAATAACAAACACTTTTATAGCTTTCTCTTATTTATAAGGCATTAAAAGATAAGTTGGATCACTAAGATTGCTATTATCCCAACACAGATGTCTAAGGGCACAGCTTTGAATAACAGAGCAGTAAAGAGCTTATTTTTTTCTATAACGACTTGAGAGGCGCCTAACATGAGACTACCACCTGATGAAAAAGGTGACAGTGATGAGCTTTGCGCGCCCACAACAATACAGGTAAAGAGTAATAAAGGGCTTATGCCAGAGGCAACGGCTAGGGGTAATACTATAGGGAACAAAGTAGGGGCGACGACGCCAAGTGTACTGGCAAATACGGACATGATTGCGCTGATAACGAAGACTAGCGTCGGTATCAACCAGATAGGGACGTTGGTACTGAGCCATTCGGTGAGCTCGTAAATGACCCCTACCTCTACACCGAGGCGAATCAACATACCGACACCGCAAATCATAATAAGCGTATTCCAAGGTATGAGTGCTATCACTGCTCTTTCGTCGCCTAACTTTAAAAATAGGCTGATTAAAGCAAAAATAACCGCGATAAAACCAATATCGATCCGAGCGTTCAAAAACTCAATCGCTGATACTTGCGGCATGAGTAGATTTAAAATAGGGACAATCAGCACAGTCGCCATCATGATAAAAATCAGCATAATAGATTGTTTTTGCTTACTATCAAAAGGCTCTGGCATTGTCGTTTCAATCGAGATTTTGCTATTTTTGGCATTGAACACGCTATAGCCACCCAAGAGAATTACAGGTATGACAAAAGTAGCAGCGAAAACCCCTAAAATATAAGTAAAGCTATTATCATTGGCAACGCCTGCGCCGCGCATCAGCTCTCTAAAGATAACGCCGCTTTGTGAGGTAATAAAGTTAGCACCGGCGAGCGCGCCATAATTGACAGATAAGGTGGCAATAACGATGTTTAAATTGGTACGTTTAGACAAAAGCAGAATCATCGGTGCCATTGTCGCCAAAACGGTGTAATAGCCTGCGCCTAAGCCTGCGACAACTGTAGCAACAAAAAAGATAATCAATGGCAAAAATGCTGGAAAATGACGACACCTATAGATTAAATGATTCGATAATTTCTCTAACGCACCGTTTGCGAGAGGGAAGTTATAAAAAAGCGTCACAGCAAAAATAACAAAGAAGATTTTTAGCGGCCATAGCTCAATAATCTCATAAGCCTTTAGACCCATACCGAAACAACCAATCAGATACGAAAACGCAATAGCAAACAAGCCGATATTGATTTTGGTGGTATAGCCTAAAATAATGCATATTACGATGGCTGCGAGAATATAAAGTGTCACAACTGCCCCTTGATTTTAACGGTATGAATTCTATAAAAAGCCATAGCAGCTTTTATAGAGTAAAAAGCAGTACGCTAATATCGAAAAATAACTTTATAAACGATAAGTCAAATAAGCCTTAGCAGCGCCTCTAATTAAGTAGAATGATAGCAAAAAAACTCATATGAATTAGATAAGGTTGATAATAACAAGCGGATCAAAAATACCTATTAAAACGATTAGAATAGTCTTACTTTTACGGCAATAATGTCGCTTAAAAAAATCGAGTTATTAAAAATTTTCCATGACGGTGAAACAATGATAGACAATTTCAAAAACTTTAAAATGCCACGATATGAGCAGGTAAGATGGCACATACAAACCTTACTGACAGAGAGCAAGTGGGATGAAAACACACCTTTACCTAGCGAGCAAGAGTTTGCTGATAAATATCAGGTATCGGTAGGCACCGTGCGTAAAGCGGTTGAAAAACTGGTGGAGGAAGGGGTTTTAATAAAACAGCAGGGCAGAGGGACGTTTTTAAAGCGTCCAGATTTTAATAGCTCATTATTAAGATTTTTTAAATTTCGTGATAAAGAATCTGGTTATGTCACGCCAACAGGAATAATTAAAAAAATCTCAGTGATAGACGCGATTGATGATATTAACCAAAAATTAGATATAGATGAACATGAAGCGCTCATTTATATAGAGCGGGTTCGTATCGTCGAAGACAAAGTCTTACTGAGTGAAAAGATATGGCTTCCTAAAAGCTGTTACGAAGCCTTTGCCAACTTGGCGCCTGAAGATTTTGAGAATCTTCTTTATCCTTTTTATTATACAAAGTGTGGACAGTTTGTGTCGTCTGCCGTCGAGACGCTATTTTTTATAACCAATCATATAGACCCTTATTTAGGCAATAATAAACAAGAAAGTTTGGTTAAAGTATGCCGTATTGCCAAAAATTTAGAGGGTGACCCTATCGAGTATAGAGAGTCATATGGACTGGCAGGGAAATTTAGTTATGAAATCAATATCATTTAATCATTATGATAGACCGTCAATAAAACCAAATAACTTATTAAAACAGCACATTGACGTTTCTTATTATCATTATCAGCCCACTAATAACCATGAGTATGAGTAGCATTATTCTGAACTGACTAATCGTCATTCCCGCTAAAAAATGCTTACCAATGATATTGCCGACGACCGCACCTAACCCTAGTACCAGTCCATATAGCCAAAGTCTGGCAGGGAATACGCCAAAGAAAGCGTAGCTGCCGATTTGCATGATACCCACAAAAAAGGAGTTGGCAGTTTTAGTAGCAATCAGGTTTTCTTTTTCTAGCCCAGCATTCATATAAAAAGGGTTGAGTATAGGGCCGAGACCACCGACCAAAGTACTCATAAAAGCAATGACAAAACCCAAAGGTATAAAGCCGAGTTTTGGCATATCAAAGGTTTTATCGACTTTACCGAACCTATATTGGAAAATGGTCGATACCAAAAATACGCCAACCAATAACTGAATCCACCCTGCATCCAAGCGACTAAATACCAAGGCGGCAAGCCATGCCCCTACAATGGCACTAGGAACATAGTATCTGGTCAAGGACCAATCAATGTCATGCCAAAATAGATAGAGCCGTGAGGCATTGCTAATAAGCGTGGCCAAATTGATCACGGGAGGCGTAACGGCTGTTCCTATCATTGAAGAGGTGACAGGTATCAATAGCATGGCCCCGCCGCCGCCAGACACCGTAGAGATGATAAAAGCGACCATGCCAGCGACAAATAAGCCTGCCAAGTGCCAATTCGGGATGGTGTGCAATAGCTCTAAAACACTGGTCACTATAAAATCCTATTCCATCAAATTCTAAAGTATCTTAAATGACTGATAGTATGAGTAGTCGAGGTGTTTAATCTAGTAATCTACTTTATTAAGGCCTCTAAAATGCAAATCGCGGCAATAGCCTGTAAAACTAATAATAGCTCAGTTCAAAATAACGGGTATTTAATGCTGTTTGAAAGAGACTTACATTATCTTTATCTTTGATAAAGTATGGTGGCACCAACGCTTGCTCATTGTTGTTCCGCTAGACCTGCTAGCCATTAAGCTTTGTTTGAGAGACGAACAAAGCTTAATGGCTAGGCAACATAGAAATGTTACTATAACTCTTAAAACTAATAACGATGACAGTTATTTAATGCTGATTGTTTGCTAGCAGTCGTTTTTAGTATCCATTCATTTAAAACTAAAATAAACAGGAGCAAAACATGGGCTTATTGGTCGATGGTCAATGGCAGGATAAGTGGTATGACACCGAGGCGAGCGGTGGACGCTTTGTACGCGAAGATGCTGGTTTTAGAAACTGGGTAACAGCGGACGGTAGCGCAGGGCCAACCGGCGTGGGTGGCTTTAAAGCCGAAGCCAATCGCTATCATTTATATGTGTCGCTTGCTTGCCCGTGGGCGCACCGCACCACGATTTATCGCAAGCTCAAAGGCTTGGAAGATATGATTTCGCTGTCTGTCGTGCATCCCTTTATGGGCGATAAAGGTTGGACGTTTGCAGAAGGTGCTGGCGTGATTGCTGACCCTATTGTCAATGCCAGCTATTTATATGAAGTATATGTCGCTGCCAAGCCTGATTATACCGGACGCGTCACAGTGCCAATATTATGGGACAAAAAAACCAATACCATCGTCAGTAATGAATCGTCTGAGATTATTCGGATGTTAAATTCTGCTTTTGATGAAGCAGGGGCGACGGACGTTAATTTTTTACCAAAAGCGTTGCTCGCAGAAATCGATACGATTAATGAATTCGTGTATTCAGCGGTGAATAACGGCGTGTATAAAGCAGGGTTTGCCACAACCGAAGCTGCGTACAAAGAAGCGGTAGTAATGTTATTTGATGCGCTTGATACGTTAGATGTGCGCTTAGCTAACCAACGTTACTTGCTTGGTGATACGATTACTGAAGCCGATTGGCGCTTATTTACCACGCTAGTACGGTTTGATGCGGTATATGTTGGGCATTTTAAATGTAATATCCGCCGTATTGTTGATTATCCCAACCTTTGGGGCTATCTGCGTGACTTATATCAGGTGCCCGGTATCGCCGAGACGGTGAATATCGAGCATATCAAGGCGCATTATTACACCAGTCACGCCAATATCAATCCCACGCGTATTATTCCTGTCGGTCCACTGCTTGACTTTAACGAACCTCATGACCGTACGCGTTTCTAGCTTTTATTGAGCTTTTTAAATTAAGCTAAGAAAAAACCGCGCCAGCTTCTATAGAAGCTGGCGCGGTTCTTTGTATAAAACGATTTAATTTATATTAAGCGTTATTCAACTGACGAGCCGCTTCTAGGGCAAAATAAGTCAAAATCCCATCAGCGCCCGCACGGCGGAAACCAATCAAGGATTCCAAAATCACCGCATCGGTTAGCCAGCCGTTTTGAATAGCGGCCATATGCATGGCGTATTCACCAGACACTTGATACGCAAAGGTTGGTACGCCAAAGGTGTTTTTAACTTCACGAATCAGGTCTAAATACGGCTGACCCGGTTTAATCATCACCATATCAGCACCCTCATTGATATCCATGGCAACTTCGTGCAGCGCTTCGGCGCGGTTGCCAAAGTCCATCTGATACTGTTTTTTATGCCCACCTTTTAAGTTGCCGGCGCTACCAACGGCATCACGGAACGGACCGTAGTAAGCAGAAGCATATTTGGCAGAATAGGCCATGATAGCGGTGTTGACAAAGCCTTCAGCTTCAAAGGCATCACGCATAGCTTTGATACGGCCATCCATCATATCACTTGGCGAGATGATATCAGCGCCTGCGCGAGCGTGGACGAGTGCTTGCTTGACCAAGACTTCGACGGTTTCATCATTGACCACATAGCCGCTGTCATCGAGCAGACCGTCTTGACCGTGAGAGGTATAAGGGTCTAGCGCCACATCAGTCATTACCACCATTTCTGGCACGGCATCTTTGACCGCTTTGACGGCGCGCGCGCTTAAGCCATTTTCATCATAAGCCGATTTACCATCAGGCGTTTTTAATGAATTATCAATGACAGGGAAGATGTCGATAGTGGTAACACCCTCTGCTAATAATTCTTTGGCATAATTAATCAACAGATCAATCGATAGGCGCTCAACGCCGGGCATGCTAGCGATTGCTTCACGCTTGTTTTCACCTTCTAATACAAAAACAGGGGCGATAAAATGCTTGGGATGCAGCTCAACTTCACGAATCATCGAACGCACGTTATCGTTATAACGCAAGCGACGTAGACGAGTTTCAGGGAATTGACGGTTAAAAGTATAAGTCATGATTTTTCCTTATTTGTTGTTAAGTATGGTTATCTATCAGCTTTATGGAAACAGCTGTTTTAAGACTGGTTTTTATAAGATTGGTATGGTTAAGAGAGTAAAAAGGTCGTTAGTATAATTTGCACGATAACTGGCACTACTATAACCAATAGTGACTATCGAAAGCAAAAAGCCCTACCAAGTCGGTAGGGCTGATTATAGTTATCGACTATCAAGGTGAGGAGAATTTTCCCGCAACCTTTAGAGCTACTTAACGCTCATTAATCTGTGTGACCGGTACTGGTTCAACCTTGGCCTCTTTCGTAATAGTCTGTTCAGTGACCACGCCGACGGCAGCGTCTGTTTTGCCATCATTATTGACATCGACAACAGCCGTTGGGTTAAAAGTTGCTTTCTCTATTGGCTGTGCCTGCTTAATCGCTTGCGCTTCTTGTGCAGAAGCCACGCGAGCTGAGCTGGCAGCTTCGATAGCATCGACCGCTTTGGCTTTATTGCTATTTGCCGGTAGATTGACCAATTGCACTAAGTTTTTATGCGGTACAGGAATGACCGTTGGCACATCAAGATTAGCACCGCCACCTAGCACTTGATAAAGCTCGATTTGGCTGATGATTTTTTGTAGCTCTAAGTCCAAGATACCTTGTTGCGTTGAGAATAGCGAACGCTGCGCATCGAGTACGTCTAGGTAGTTGGCAATACCCGCTTTAAAGCGCGCATCGGCAATCTGATACGTTTGTTCAAAGTTATCTTGCAGACGGTACTGCGCCGCCAACTGGTCGCCCAATGTCGCGCGTGTCGCTAGGACGTCTGATACTTCACGGAACGCGGTTTGAATAGAGCGCTCGTAGTTTGCTAGCGTCTGTTCGCGCTCAATTTTCGCCACATCATAATTGGCATCTAAGCGTCCCGCATCAAAAATAGGCACGCTAATGCTTGGACCAAATGACCAGCCAACCGAACCACTTTTGAATAAGTCATCCAAACTGCCACTACTCACACCCACGCTACTGGCTAAGCTGATAGATGGGAAGTAAGAGGCGCGAGCCACTTCGATATTGGCACCAGCCGCTTTTAGATTGTACTCTGCTTCCAATACATCAGGGCGATAGCGCAGCAATTCACTTGGTAAGCCGGCGCTAAATATCTGCTGGCTTGTGATATTGCTGACCGCAGGCGCTGGAATAAGATTGGTTGGAATGGGTCCACCGACCAAAAACTGCAGCGCATTACGCGATCTTAAAATACTGCTTTGTGCCTGTAAAACGGCAAGTCTGGCATTCTCTAGTGACGCACTGGCTTGCAAAGACGGCAGTTTGGGATCTATACCCGCTTCAAAGCGTTTATCAGCGATAAATAGAGACTTCTCACGGCTTTCGACCGTCGCTTCAGCCAGTTTTAACTGCGCAAGGCTATAGCTCAAATTGGCATAGCTTTGAGCGATATTACTAATCAAGCTGATTTGGGTGGTGTCTTTCGCTGCGGTAGTCGCTAAAAAGTTCTGTAACGCCTGCTCTTTTAAGCTGGCGATTTTACCCCAAAAGTCTAACTCATAGTTGGCAAGGCCAAGATTGACGCTATAATTATCACCAGTGTTTGAACCTGTTGGTCCTGAGGTACGTCTACGAGAATACCCTGCCTCACCATTAATACTTGGCAAGTCATTGAGATCAGTAATTTGATATTGCGCGCGTGCTTTCTCAATAGCCAAACGCGCACTTTCAAAGTCCTTGTTATTCTCTAAACCTAACGCAATCAGACCTTTTAAGCGCTCATCGCTGTAAAACTCCTGCCAGCGCTGCCCAGCGATACTGGCCTGATTGGCGCTGCTGACCGTTTCTTTGTCGAACGCGCCATAGGTTTGCTCGATAGGCACGTTTGGTTCAGCAAGCACAGGGCGCATATCCGCTTTTGGAATGGTGTTACAAGCAGCCATGCTCAGTACTAAGGCTGTGAGGCCAATGAGCCGACCGCTATTTTTACGCAGTACTGCTAGCGCTGGTTGGGCAGTGGTAGCTATAGAGACTACCGCTGCTGAGTTTAAAGTAAAGTTTTTTTGAGCACTCATTGTATATTATCTCCAAAGCTTGCAGGCTGATAACTATCAGAAGGCATTGGGTCAGAAGGCGTTGGATTTTGCGGGCCAGGTGTGCCGTCGTTGCCATCATCTTTATTGTTGGGTTTATTATTCTCATATTTGTAAGGGAATAAACTACGTACCCAAATAAAGAACATTGGAATAAAGAAGATACCTAATAACGTCGCGGTGACAACACCACCTACCACGCTGGTACCAATGGCGTTTTGACTGCCTGAGCCCGGACCTGTGGCGATGAATAATGGCACAACACCAAGTCCAAACGCAAGTGAGGTCATGATAATTGGACGCAGACGTTGACGCGCCGCTGTCATGACGGCCTCTCTGAGACTGTAGCCTTCTTCTTGGTGTTCTTTGGCAAACTCGATAATCAAAATCGCGTTTTTAGCAGACAGACCAACGACGGTGAGTAGACCCACTTGCAAGTAGATGTCGTTAGCAAAACCGCGTAACCACGTAAATATCACCGCACCCAATACCCCAAGTGGAATCACCAGTAGGACAGAGAAGGGGATAGACCAGCTCTCATATAGTGCCGCCAAGCACAAGAATACGACGAGGATTGAAAGCGCATAAAGCATCGGCGCTTGGGCACCTGACTTTTGCTCTTCAAGTGACATACCTGTCCACTCGTAGCCAATACCTTCAGGTAGCTTTTGCATCATCGCTTCCATTGAGCTCATCGCTTCACCCGTACTAAGACCAGGGGCGGCGCTACCTTGGATATTCATTGACGGTAAGCTGTTATAACGGGTCAGACGCGGTGAGCCTGATTGCCATTCACTGCTTGAGAACGCATCAAATGAAATCATGTCGCCCGTATCATTACGTACATACCACTTACCGATGTCATCAGGATTGGTACGGCTACTGGCTTCACCTTGAACATAGACACGCTTGATACGACCACGATCGACGAAGTCGTTGATATAGCTTGAGCCCCAAGCTGTAGAAATAACACTATTGATGCTACCAAGCGATAGGCCATAAGCGGCGGCTTGCTCTTGGTTGATATTGACTTTGAGCTGCGGCGCATCTTCTTGTCCGTTTGGACGCACGCCTGTTACTTGATCGTTTTGCGCGGCCATACCAAGCAGCATATTGCGTGCCTCGAGCAGGCCTTCGTGGCCGAGGTTGCCGGTATCCTGAATCATCAAGTCAAAACCACTGGCGTTACCCAGCTCAGTAATCGCTGGTGGAACGATGGCAAAGACTTGTGCTTCGTTTAGCTGGGTAAAGAAATATCCCATCGCTCGACCAGCGACCGCTTGAGCAGTATTTTCATCGCCGCTTCGCTCCGCCCAGTCTGTCAAACGTACGAAAGCCAGACCCATGTTTTGACCTTGTCCAGCAAAACTAAAGCCTGCAATGGTAAAGACAGAGGCGATATTGTCGCCTTCTTGGGTGTCGTAATAGTTACTGACTTTATCGAGCACGTCTTGTGTTTCATCTAGCGTGGAGCCAGCAGGAAGCTGAACTAAGGTAAACATAATACCTTGGTCTTCTTCTGGCAAAAACGAACCTGGAATACGCAAGAACACCACTGCCATGATACCGATGATGGCGGCATAACCGATCAGGTACAACCACTTAAAGCGGAAGCTTTTGCCAACCGAGTTTTCATATTTACGGCTGACTTTATAAAAAGAGCGGTTAAACCAGCCAAAGAACCCTTTTTGATTGTCAGTCGTACCCTTTTCATGACTTTTACTACGTTTAAGTAAGGTCACACATAGAGCAGGGGTAAAGATAAGGGCGACCAGTGCCGACAGTACCATGGCGGTAATCAAGGTGATTGAGAACTGACGATAAATAACACCTGTCGAGCCGCCAAAGAAGGCCATCGGTACAAATACGGCAGACAAAATCAGCGCAATACCAATAACGATCTTACTGATCTCACCCATCGATTGTATCGTCGCGTCTTTAATGGAAATATGAGGGTCTTCTTCCAAGATACGCTCAACGTTTTCGACGACAACGATGGCGTCATCGACCAGTAGACCGATGGACAATACCAAGGCAAACATGGTTAATACGTTGATACTAAAGCCAGCAATATATAAGACGGCAAAAGTACCTAGTAATACCACGGGTACAGCAAGCGTTGGAATAATGGTCGCGCGCCAGTTCTGTAAGAAAATGAACATGACGATAAATACCAGCACGATCGCTTCGATCAGTGTATGAACCACTTGCTCAATAGACAAACGTACGAATGGCGTGGTGTCATAAGGCACAACAGAGATAAGGCCTGCTGGGAAGTTGGCTTCTAGCTCAGCCATACGTGCGCCGACGGCTTCACGAGTTTCAAGCGCGTTTGCGCCTGCAGCCAATGAGATACCTAGACCTGCCGCTTCTTGACCGTTATACAAGGAGATGACGCTATAGTTTTCACTACCGATTTCGACATCAGCGACATCGCCGAGTCGTACTTGCGCGCCCGAGGTGTCTGTTTTTAGCAAGATATCTTTAAACTCTTCAGGAGTTTGTAGATAGCTCTGTACGGTAACCGTGGCGTTGATGACTTGTCGATCGGTGTCAGCAGGTGCTTGCCCTAACTGACCGGCTGAGACTTGCGCATTTTGTGAGCGTACCGCATTGACCACATCAGAGGGCACCATGTTGTAGCTACGCAAGCGCGCAGGGTCCAGCCATATACGCATGGCATACGCTGAACCGAACACCTGTACTTCACCTACCCCTTCGACACGGCTTAGCTGATCGACGACGTTTGAGTTGATATAGTCGGCGATATCCGCACGATCCATACTACCGTCTTCGGAGATAAAACCCTGTACCATCAAAAAGCTACTGGAGGATTTATTGACGTTGACGCCTTGACGCTGTACGGACTCAGGGAGTGAGCTCATCGCGGCTTGCAGTTTGTTCTGTACCTGTACCTGTGCGGTATCAGGATCGGTACCGTTTTCAAAGGTAAGCGTTACAGATGCGCCACCATTTGACGAGCTCGATGATGACATATACATCAAGCCATCAAGCCCTTTCATACGTTGTTCGATAATCTGAACCACTGAATCTTCAACGGTCTGCGCGTTCGCACCAGGATAGCTTGCGCTCACCGAAATGGTTGGCGGTGCAATGCGTGGATACTGTTCGATCGGTAGGTTGATAACCGATATTACCCCGATGAGCATGACCAAAATAGCCATCACCCAAGCAAAAATAGGGCGATCAATAAAAAAACGTGACATAGTATATTCCTAGTCTTCCTATCTTTGAATGGAATTAGTTAGCGGTAGATTCTGCTGGTTTTTTAGCAGAGGTATCTTTACTAGCTGGCTTATCCATCGCTTTTGCAGCTTGCTGCGGCGTTTGAGCAGTTGGCGTGCCCGGCTTAGCAGGGGCAGCATTTGGATTTTCTAAAGGTTTGGCAACGACTTCTTGCTCAGGTTTGACTTTTGAGCCACCAATCACCACCACTTTATCCCCTGCTTTTAAGCCATCAGTGACGACCCACTGATCTTTGTAGGTACCATTAATAGTGACAGGACGTACTTGGATTTTGTTATTTTCATCAACGATATAAACTTGCGTTTCGCTTTTCGGTGTCCGCATTACCGCACTTTGCGGTACCAATGCAGCATTGCTGATGACGCTTTGAGTCAAGCGCGCACTGACATACATACCCGGCAACAAGATATTATTCTTATTAGGGAAGACTGCACGTAAGGTCACAGCACCTGTTGATTCATCAACTTTTGCTTCTGATAACGCCAGCTCGCCACGTACCGGATACGTTGAGCCGTCCTCTAATACCAACTCAACCGAATTCATACCCGCCTGTGCTTTACCAGCAGAAATTTGCTGGCGTAGTTTAAGCAGCTCAGAGGATGACTGGCTGATATCGACATAGATAGGATCTAAGCGCGAGATAGTCACTAAAGGATCTGGTTGTCCGGCGCTAACCAAGGTACCAGCAGTAACGCTAGAGCGGTCAGTACGACCTGCGAGCGGTGCCCGTACGATAGTACGATTAAGGTCTAGTGTACTGGCTTGTAAGTTTGCTTTTGCTGTTTGGATACCAGCTTTAGCACTTTCAATACCTGCTTCTGTTTGCCCAATCGCCGCACGCGCGCTTTCGACTGCTGCTTGTGCGGTGCGAACTTGGGTAACTGCTTGGTCGTATTGCTGCTTTGAGATGGCATCAATTTCGATCAAGCCTTGCAAGCGATTTAAGTCATTTTGCGCTTGTGATAATGACGCTTGGCGACTGACCAGCTCAGCTTTGGCATTGGCGTTGTTTGCTAACGCCGTCTGATAATTGGCTTCAGCTTGTTGAATGGCCGCCTGCCCACTGGTGATAGACGTCGCGTAGTTATCGGTATTGATACGGTATAAAGGTTGGTCTTTTTTAACGTTGCTGCCTTCGCGGAACAACACCTCGTCAATAATTCCGTTTACTTGTGGGCGAACGTCGGCGGTTTGGTAAGCGGCGGTACGTCCAGCAAAGGTTTGTACTTGCGGTACGGTATCTAGAGTGACAGTCTGAACGTTAACGACGGCAGGTGGCATCTGCTGCTGCGCCGCTGCCCCAGCTGCGTCCTCATTTTTATCACAGCCGACCAATACAGCGCCAGATAGTACAGATGCTATTACAAGCGCAAGAGTAGAGTGCTTCATCAATGTCCTCGGCAATATAAATATCATATAATAATTACAGTTTAAAAAGTTTATGGATAAATCTTAACGAAGTAAATATGAAACGTAATATGTCTTTACCGCTGTTAGAGTTCATTACTAAATAGATAATATCATAACTAAACACACAACAATCGGCTAAGCAGATTTAAAGTAATGCATGATTATAAACTATAGGGTATACCCCACAGTCAAGATGCAAAAAAACCTTCATCTACCTTGTGATAAGCTCATTTCTCAATAAAGATTTAACAACCATTGATAATACAAGCGTAACCATCTAAATACTTCGTAAGATTGGTAATGAATACCGTGCCAAAATATTGTTAAATTTTGTTTTTTTAAATACGATTTAAGGATAGTAGCAAGAAAACCATATAAAAATACAGTAGAAAATGGCATGTACAGAAAAACGGTGTTTTAGCAATACTTAAGTGTGAACGCTAAAATTTTAGGGAAGAGTAAGAACAATAGAACGAAGAAAGCGATGGGTAATGAAAAAGCTGCGTGTATAGCAACCTTATTTTCTCATTTTATTTATTTCATTATTATAAAGTACAACTTAACTAAAAATTAAATGGTCACATACTTTTTTATTGATGCCTAAACATTTTAAGCATCAATAATATTTTTAAGCATCTATAATATATAGGCTAGCAATATTTACACTAACCGCGCGCTAGCAAGCTCAGTCAGCTGATATAGCCCTTGACGGTAGCGGTTATCAGGTAAGCTGCTTAGCGCTTGCTGTGCCAGTTTGGTTTCTTCCAAAGCACGCTTTTTACAGTATTCAAGCGAACCTGACTGACGGACGAGCTCGATAAGCTGCTCAGCGTTTGGCGTTTTACCCGTTTGCACCGCAAGGCGTAATTGCTCATAGCCTGCTTTATCGCTGTCTTTTAATAGTTCAAGTGCCTTAATGGTTGGCAGCGTAGGTTTGCCTTCTGCCAAATCATCGCCCAAATTCTTGCCCATTACTTCACTATCGCCACTGTAGTCGAGTACATCATCGACGATTTGAAAAGCGTTACCGAAGTGTTGACCAAAATCAGCCAATGCTTGCAAGTGCTCGGTTTTATTTTGCAAAATAGCCGCGCCTTGGGTCGCCATCATAAATAAGCGTGAGGTTTTGCCATCAATGATATTGAGGTAGTCTTGTTCAGTGGCTGCAGGGTTATGCTGATGCTGAAGTTGTAAGACTTCGCCCTCGGCAATATCACAGGTGCCATCGGAGAATACCTGCAATAACGGCAGGCTCTGAAAACCAACCAACAGATTAAAAGCGCGGGCGATTAAATAGTCACCGACCAGCACGGCAGTGGCGTTGTCCCAAGTAGCATTAGCCGTTGGTTTGCCTCGGCGCTGACCTGACTCATCAATCACATCATCATGTACCAAGGTTGCCGTATGCAGCATCTCAGTAATCGCCGCCAGATGCATCGCTTGTTGCGATGGCTCGTCGCTAAACATGCGCGCGCACAATAAGGTAATCAGCGGGCGCATACGTTTGCCGCCAGCATTAATCACATGCTGCGAAACGCTCATCACCAATTGGACTTTAGAATTCAAGCTGCCAAAGACTTGCTTATCCATAATCTCAAAATCGTTAGCAACGATACTTTGGATATCAGCATAGCTTAGCGTATCGGCAGAGCTTGGCGTACTGGTTAGAACGTTTAATGGCGTGGTCGAGGTTGCGGCGGCGTTCGATAAAGAATTACTGGTCATAATGAGTCGTCATACCAATGAAAAAAATGAAAAATGAGTTTAGATAGCGGTCTATTTATAATAATGCTTGCAGCAAATAATAGTTAGGCTAGCGTTTGACGCATAATAGCATAGCTGTTTAGGTCAATGGTTGATTTAAGTATAGCAGAAAGTAAGTGAGGACTTTTAATATAGCGACGTGTTTTCCTTTTGATTTCTATCATTTTTAAAAGTTAACTGGTTAGATTTTTTTAATTAGTCACTTATGTTAGCAACATTTTATTAATAATAGTCGTTAATAAGGTTTATATTTACAAAAAACTGTAAGTCACTGATAATATAAGCTATAATAGC
This sequence comes from Psychrobacter communis, assembly GCF_014836505.1. Classification (NCBI taxonomy): domain Bacteria; kingdom Pseudomonadati; phylum Pseudomonadota; class Gammaproteobacteria; order Moraxellales; family Moraxellaceae; genus Psychrobacter; species Psychrobacter communis. The sequence goes on along the minus strand of NZ_JACSQR010000001.1, from coordinate 214,921 downwards.
GGCTGTTGGATTTTAACCCATTCGCGTTCGTTATAGTATATCTACATAGAGCGGTTTATCTTAACATCGGTAGTCACTACCTTTGTCAGTGAAATCTATCGCTTTTTTTGAGAATTATATCAATCGCTATGATTGTTATTACCACCTTGCAAAAACAAGAGGCGTGGCTTGCTTTTATGAGCAAAAAGCCGTAAAATCTTGCCTTTAATTTTTCCCTGTCGTGTTCGTTATTGAAGCGTTGATATAACATCAGCCACGGCACACGGGTTAAACGGAGTCAGACAATGTACGCAGTAATCAAAACTGGTGGTAAACAGCACCGTGTTGTGGTCGATGAGCTTTTAAAAGTTGAATTACTAAAAGCAGAAAAAGGCGAAACAATCAAATTTGAAGACGTATTGATGGTTGTTGACGGTGAAACTGTCAAAATCGGTCAGCCTGTCGTTGAAGGCGCTAGCGTAGAAGTTGAAGTAGTTGAGCATGGTCGCGGCGAAAAAATCCGTATCATCAAACACAACCGTCGTAAGCATTATCACAAAGAGCAAGGTCACCGCCAATGGTATACCTTGTTAAAAATCAAAGCGATTAATGCCTAATTATTCACTTAGCAATGACTGCTAAATAGCGCACTAAATGCTTAAGAGTTGTCGCATTAGCGATAAGTCACATTAACAAGGAGATTTTCTCATGGCACATAAAAAAGCTGCCGGTTCGAGCCGTAACGGTCGTGATTCAAACCCAAAAATGCTAGGCGTTAAAATCTTTGGTGGCCAAGCTATCACAGCTGGTAACATCATCGTACGTCAACGTGGTACAGAATTCCACGCAGGCGAAGGCGTTGGCATGGGTCGTGACCATACTTTATTTGCACTAAATGACGGTGTGGTAAAGTTTGCGACCAAAGGTAAATTCAACCGCCGTTATGTTATGGTTGAAAGCGCATAGTTGCCCATCTAGATTATTTAGTTATTAACTAACATAATCCGATGACTAAAAAAGCCCTTATTACCCTTTGGTAGTAAGGGCTTTTTTATGGCGCTCATTTACATGAAAAACAGCTAAAGCAAAGAATAAACAGCGCCATATTCCGTGTAACGCTGTCGGTTACAAGCGCGTATGGCAACGGTAGTAATGATTGCAAATCATGACTAGGCGCGTAATAAAAAAACTGGCACACTGTCTGCATTGTTTACTGACGTCGATTTTTTGGCGCGAGATAAGCACTTATTGAAAACAAAAACTTTAATTAAAACGTTTTATCTTTATGCTATTTTGCATTTGAGAGAGGATTTATAATGACTGTATTATCAAAAAAAACTACTTTAAAACAAAAATTAATGGGTGGCGCTTTAACAGGCTTATTGATGACCTCACTTGGGGTGGCAGCGCCGATGGTGGCATTGACCCAAACGGCAAGCGCTGCTCCTGCGGATAATTTAACGGCCGCTAAACGTTTAAATAAGCTGTTAAGCAACACCAAAAGCATGACCGCTAATTTTAGCCAAACCACCAAAGGCGCGAATAGTGGCACTTTTAGCGGTACCATGAGCGTCCAGCGTCCAAATAACTTCCGCTGGGAAACCAGATCACCGTCAGAACAGCTCATTGTGGCGAATGGTAGCTCAATGTGGATTTATGACAAAGATTTGGAACAAGCGACAAAGCAAAATGTCGATAGCCAAGTAGGTAACACGCCAGCGTTATTGTTATCGGGTGATCCAAGTAAGATTGATAAAAACTTTAAAATCACCCAGCCTTATGCCAATAAAAACTACTATGTGCTCTATCCAAAATCAGATAGCGCCAGCTTTAAGAGCTTATCGATGAGTTTTAGCGGCGGCAAACCTGTGATGATGGTGCTGAATGATACGCTAGGACAAACCACGACGATTAAGTTTAGCGGTATTAAAATGAACCCAAGTATCAATAGCAGTCAGTTTAAATTCACGCCGCCAAAGGGCGTTGATATTATTAATCAATAATTCTTTTACTGATTGAGCCTATAAAAAAAGGACACGCTTATAAAGCCTGTCCTTTTTTATTGCTATAAGTCCAAGATATACAGATTTTACTTTAATCGATAAGAAATAACGACTTGCTACTAAGACAAAGCTTTGATGGCTTCCATATCGGGCAGTGGCGGTAGCTCATCTAAATTGGTCAATCCAAACGCATCTAAAAATTGCGCTGTGGTATGTAGCAATGCAGGGCGTCCCAAGGTTTCTTTATAACCTTTCTCTTCAATCCAGCCTTTATCAAACAGTTGACGCAAGATATTACTTGATAGCGTCACACCGCGCACATGCTCGATGTCACTACGGGTCACCGGCTGCTTATAGGCGATGACACTCAAGGTTTCAAGCAGGGCTTGGCTCAGGCGCTCTTGACGCTGAGGAAAGACACGCTGGATTAATGCACTATAGTCGTCGGCAACTTGCAGTCGATAGCCGCTAGCCGTTTCATGTAAGGTCAGCACACCAGTATCTAAACGTTGTTGTAATAGCGCTAACGCTTGCGTAAGCTCTTTAGTGTTTAATGACAGATATTTTTTTAAAATACTGGCAGTCAGAGGCGCTTCTGAAGCGTGCAGGAGTACTTCGATATGCTTGCTGATTTCTTCTAAATCTTGATTTTGCTTATCTGTCATTGCACGTATTCTCTGTTAAAACCATTAAGCTAGCCACTGTAACGTTAATTGTCCTATATGGCGGTCTGCTGCGGTTTCATTATGGGCAGCTGATTGGCTTTCTGGGTTATTATTCACGACACCAACCAACTGCCGTTTCATTAGCTCAAGTACCGCGACAAAACTGACTACGACGCCTACTTTACCTTGGGATTTATCCAGTAGCTCATAAAACGAGCGCGCACCATCCGTGCTTAGTTGTCTGCTAATACTGGCGATACGATCAGAAAGGGGTACGGCATCAACTTTAATGGTATGCATTTGATAGTCGGGCTGTAGCTGCATTTTAAATAAGCTATCAATCAAAAGGTTTGGCGAATAATTGGGTAATTCGGCATTCATAACGTCTTGACTTGGCATACTGACCAGCGCTAAAAATACATCGCGCTCAAGACGCACGAGATTGTCCAAACGCTGACTGGCCACTTTGATTTGCGCATACTCTTCAAGGCGTTCAATCAGCTCAGCTTTTGGGTCGCGCTCATCGCTTGGCGTTTCAGGCTTTGGTAGCAGCAGCTCGGTTTTAATGGCAATCAAGGTCGACGCCATCAGCAGATAGTCACCGGCCAATTCAAAATGTTCGGTATCCAGCTCACCGATATAAGCCAAATACTGCTCAGTAATCGGCAATATCGGCATTTGGGTGAGATCGACATTGTTCTTTTTGACCAGATATAATAAAAAATCTAAGGGTCCAGCAAATTGCTCAAGCCAAATGGCAAAGGCTTGCGGTGGTACATAGAGATCTTCTGGTAGATGCTGCACCGGCGTCTGATAAATACGCAGCGCCATATCATTATTGATTGAAATACGATGTTTGCTATTGTTATCCATAAACTTAGCGTTTTCATCCACGCTTACGGAAAATGCGGCCTTTGGTAAAGCCGCTGTTTTATTTTTCAATACTGTCTGCACCTTTAGCAACCGCCCTGATTACTGTGAGTAAAAGCAATCAAAGACTTACTTAAGCTTAGCGAGGGGGCGAATGCCAATAGCACGGCGAGTTTTATCGAGCTGTTTACGGCTATGGCGACGGGCTTTTTCTGCGCCCATTTGTAAGATTTCTTCTAGCTCTTTTGGATTGGCCATTAGCGCTTCGTAACGAGCACGGAATGGGGCAATCTCGCTATTGATTTTATCAAACAATGCTTGCTTGGCATCACCCCAGCCAATGCCAGCTGCATATTGATCACGCATATCAATAATCTCTGCAGGCGTCGCAAAAGCTTTATAAATCTCAAAGAGGGCAGAATCATCAGGGTCTTTTGGCTCAGCAGGCAACTGCGAGTTAGTCACAATTTTCATGATGGCTTTATACATCTGCTTTTCAGGGCTGACTTGCGGATTAGGCTCACCAAATAAAGGAATGGTATTGCCATAGCTCTTACTCATTTTACGGCCATCAAGCCCTGTTAATAGTGGGATATCTTCATCAACAACCGCTGACGGTAACGTAAAGAGAGGTTTATAACGATGGTTAAATGTACCAGCGATATCACGTGCCATCTCGATATGCTGTACTTGGTCACGACCGACGGGTACATGAGTCGCATTGAACATCAAGATATCAGCCGCCATCAGCACTGGATAGCCAAATAGACCCATATTAATACCTTGATCTGGATCAACGTCGGCTTTTTCGGTATTGATATCGACTGCCGCCTTATAAGCGTGCGCGCGGTTCATCAGCCCTTTGGCGCATGAGCAATTTAAAATCCAAGCCAATTCTGGAATCTCTGGCACATCTGACTGACGATAAAAGGTCACACGTTCAGGGTCAAGACCGCAAGCAATCCAAGTCGCGGCAATGATTTTGGTCGATTCATGAATGACAGCAGGGTCATAACAGCCGATAATGCCATGATAATCGGCCAAAAAGAAAAACGCCTCATCATTACTATCTTGAATAGATTGAATGGCTGGGCGAATAGCACCAACGTAATTACCTAAATGAGGAATGCCCGTCGGTTTGATGCCGGTTAGGATACGTTTACTTTCTTGTTTAGAACTGTCTACAGCTGCGTCAGTTTGAGTACTCATGAAAAATCCGTTATTTTATTTCTCACATCGTTATTTATGCAGATGAGTTATTGATATGAGTGAGTTATTAATAAGTTATCGAGGTAAGTAATAGGGCTGATAAAATACCAGCTGCAAAGTATAGCAAATTTCGCAGCTATTTTTTGGGGAATCAAAACCTACTTATAAATATCGGTACGACCGTTAGGGCCGTTTTTAAAGCGACGATGGAACCACATCCATTGGGTAGGATCGATACGAATCAAGCCTTCTAGCACCTCATTAACGCGGGTCGCGTCAGCAACCTCATCATCGCTTGGATAATTGTCTAGCTCTGGTGTGATGGTCAGATGATAATGCGGACGTTTGCCTTTGGGCAGGTTATCAGGTGTTTGCCGATAAGTATGCAGCGCCATGAGTGCGGGTGGGTTTTGCTTGTCACCCAATTTTGCCATCCGCCGAGATGCGGTAATAGTAGCAGCGGGCACACCAAAGAACGGCGCCATGACACCTTGTTTTAAACCATAATCTTGGTCAGGTGAGTACCAAATCACGTGCTTAGCTTTAATAGAATTAACAAGGCTACGCATGTCACGGCTGGCAATCTGCTTGCCAAAAATCTTAGTACGTCCGTTATAAATGAACCAATCAAGAAGCGGATTGTTTTGCGGCCGGTACATACAATCGGTGGCAAAAAACTGCGTACAGAGCATGCCGCCAAGATCGAGCATTGTATAATGCGCCCCAAGTAAAATCACTGGACGACCTTGGTTTTGGGCATTCACTAGGTGCTGTAAGCCCGAGATAGACACCGTACGGGTAAAAATATTGGGACGATACCAAGCGCACAAGGTTTCAAACACACCGATACCTTGATTGACAAAAACTTGCTTTGCCATCAACTCGCGCTCAGCTTCGGTCTTTTCTGGAAAAGCCAATCTTAAATTAATTAAGGTATCACGTCTGCGCGAGCCGGCCAGTTTATAGATTGAAATACCCAGTTTACGACCCAACCAAAACTGCCAACGCAGCGGCAGATATATCATCGGCATGATAATTGCCAATAACAGCCAGATGCCCCAATATTGCGGCAATAAAAACTGCCACTGAAAGGGTTTTTTTTCTGCTTGCGCTGTTTGCTTATGCGTTTGCGTAATTGTAGGCATGCCAGCAGGAATGGCGGGCGACTTAACCATGTCGTTTTGTTTATCATGCTTACCTGTAGGCGGCGGCATACCCATTTTTGATGGGTTACTAGGATCGTATTGTTCGGGGGCTTTCATAATGAGCACAGTGTAATAAAAGTTATTATTATGATGGGGGAGCGCGTCCAAGTTTGCAAGCAAGTTTTAATAAACTAACGACAACGAGAGCTAAGGACTTTTAAACTATTAGGCATTTAAACAATATAGTCAAAATATCCTAAAAACACTACGGTACTGCTGATATCAATTTTTTTTAGCCTCTGTCTGCGCAGGCACAGCAAGCAAGAAAAATTGATATCAGCAGGGCATGATGTATCGATATTACTTTTCACTCACTATAGAATTAAAACAGCAGCGCTAAAAAACAGCCATAAAAAAACCTTATAAACTGTGACCAGCTTATAAGGTTTTGCAAATCTACTCTTTTGCTTAATACGGCTGCAGCGACTCTGAGAAAAAGACGCCAGCAGTAAAAGCCAAAGAGATAGCTTTGATTAACGTTTTGAGAATTGTGGACGTTTACGTGCTTTACGTAGACCCAATTTCTTACGTTCAACTTGACGTGAGTCACGAGTAACAAAGCCAGCTGCTTTTAGAGCAGGTTTGTTGGCTTCGTCAAGCTCAATCAATGCACGCGTGATGCCGTGACGGATTGCGCCCGCTTGACCACTGATACCGCCACCTTTTACAGTGATGTATAGGTCATAAGCAGTAGGTGATTCAAGGAGTTCTAAAGGCTGACGAACAACCATGCGCGATGTTTCGCGGCTGAAGTACTCATCAAGTGGTTTGCCGTTAACAACGATAGTACCAGTACCTTTCGCTAAAAAGACACGAGCGGTAGAAGTTTTGCGACGACCAGTTCCGTAATTGCGTTCCATAAGTATATCCTTAGATGTCTAGTTCTTTAGGTTGCTGAGCTTCATGTGGATGTTCTGTACCCGCATATAGTTTCAGCTTTTTGATCATCGCGTAGCCAAGAGGACCTTTTGGAAGCATACCCTTAACCGCTTTATGTAGAACATCTTCAGGCTTATGTGCAATCAGCTTGGTGAAGTTGGTTTCTTTAATACCACCTGGGTAACCACTGTGACGATAGTACTTTTTGTCTTGCGCTTTTTTGCCCGTTACCGCGATTTTTTCTGCGTTGATAACAACGATAAAATCACCAGTATCTACGTGCGGCGTATAACAAGTCTTGTGCTTGCCACGTAAGCGACTAGCGATTTCAGTAGCTAAGCGACCAAGGGTTTTGCCGTCAGCATCTACGACATACCAGTCATGGGTCACTTCAGCTGGTTTTGCACTAAGTGTTTTCATGATAAAACCTTAAAATTAGAATTCGTTGAGAGTTTAGCTGGGAACGGGGCTCTCAAAAAACAGACTGCACATTATAAGCAGTAGCGCCTACGCTTGCAAGCTGCATTGGGGTTTATTTTCGCCTTATATACATTAAACTGCAGCGTTGGCCAGTTTTTTAGCGGTTTTAAACATTTGTAAATTTTGTTAATGGCTTTTATTAACCCGACAATTATGACGCTGAAAGCTGATAAAGTCCAGCGACAACTTGCCCAACTTTGGTCTGTTTTAGGCATTCAAAACGTATCAAGCCTTGCGTTATCTCTGCGGGCGGCTCAGCGCTTTCGTTAATGCTTGCTACCAGTTGGTCCAGTTGTAGGGTTAAATCTTTATCCGCTTCTAAATAGATCAGCGTTTCTGTGGTGATTAGAGACTGTTTAATGAGTGCTGTCAAAATCGGCTGCCATAAATCTTGCGCATAGGGCGGATCGATAAAGACGATATCAAAATGCCGCTGTATTGTTTGATTTTGCGTCAAAACCTGCTCAGCTGTGCCTTGAATAATCTGATAGTCACTGGCATCTAAGCGTAATTGCTCGGCGCTTTGGCGCAGCATAGTGACTTGCGCCGGACTTACTTCGATAAAGGTGGTATGAGCAGCGCCCCGTGATAAGGCTTCAAAGCCTAAAACGCCGCTACCGGCGCAGCTATCAAGTACTTTAGCTTCATGAATATCGGCAATTAACCAATTAAACAAGGTCTCACGCAGGCGGTCAGGAGTCGGGCGCAAGCCTTCGGCATCGATAAAGCTGACGATACGGCGTTTATACTGCCCGCCAATGATACGCACATCACCCGCTACTGCGTTTTTTGCTTTATGATTTTTCTTTTGTTCGCGACAATTTGAGAGTTTCTTCATAGCGTCTCTTATCTATAGCCTTTTATTCGGTGCATTTTGTTTTATATATTTTATTCAGATGTGGCTGCGTTCTCGGCAGCTTGCGCCTCGGCGTTTTCCGCTAGCGCTTGCTCTTTATCACGTAAGGCGTCGCGCATGGCCTTTTCAAAAGCCTTTTGGCGTTTGATGGCCCTTAGCTCATCGGCAGTTGGTGGCAAAATAGGGTCGGTTTTACGCTGTAGCATCCAATAATCAAATAAGGCGCGACCAATAGGCGCTGCAACGGCACTACCGCCGCCGCCATTTTCGACCAAGACCGACAGGGCGATTTCTGGCTCTTCTACAGGCGCGAAACCATTAAACCAAGCATGATCCCAGTGACGTTTATCGAGTGCCGCTTTATTATAGCTTTTACCTTGAGCGATAGATTTGACCTGCGCCGTTCCGGTTTTACCAGCGATGCGATAGCGCGGTGTATAAATGCCACGCGCTGTACCTGCCTTAACCGTTTGTTCCATCGCATCGTGCATACGCGTCCAATCTGACGGTTTACCATTGTAGTCAATTTTGCCATCAGGCTTGCTAATCACGTTAACGGCCGCCGCGCCATCGCTGCTTTTTAATAAATGCGGGGTGATGTGATAGCCTTTATTAGCGGTCATGGCGGTGGCATTGGCAATCTGTAATGGCGTGGCTAAAAAATACCCTTGGCCGATACTGACAGAGATGGTTTCACCTGGTAACCAACCTTTATCATAGGTGTCTTTTTTCCATTTTGGTGACGGCATAACGCCTGATTTTTCATTGGGTAAGTCAATACCGGTCTGCTCACCAAAACCAAAGCGCACCATCCAGTCATGAAGGCGCTGAATCCCCATCTCATACGCCAACTTATAATAATAGGTATCTACCGACATCATGATGGATTTCTTTAAATCTACCGTGCCGTGACCACCGCGTTTCCAGTCGCGAAAACGATGCGAATCGCCGGGTAGACTGAAATAACCCGGGTCATAAATGGTCGTTTCCCAATCTCGTAGGCCGTAATGAATACCGCCCAAACCCTCAAAAGGTTTAATGGTTGAGCCGGGCGGATACATCCCTTGTAGCGCGCGGTTATAAAGGGGTTGATCGACATCATCACGCAGAGCGCCGTAGTCCTTAAAAGAGATACCCGAAATAAAAGGATTGGGATCGTAGCTTGGGTTACTAACAAAAGCCAAAACATCGCCGTTTTTTGGGTCGATAGCGACGATCGCGCCGCGGCGACCATCAAGCTGCTGCTGCGCAATGGTTTGCAAGCCATAATCTAGACTAAGCGTGATGTCATTGCCCGCAATGGGCGCTTTGGTATCAAGTTGACGTAGAATATTGCCATGAGCATCGGTCTCTACTGACTGATAACCGGGCTGTCCGAGCAAGATATCTTCATAAAAATCTTCAATACCAATTTTACCAATAAGATCAGTACCTGCGTAGCGATCCTTATTAATTTGCTTGGATTCTTTATCGTTAATACGTCCGACATAGCCAATCACATGGGCAAATAGCTCATCGTAAGGGTACGAGCGCGTGAGTTTACTCTGAATACTGATACCACGAAAAAAAGGCTGACGTTCACTAAACTGCGCCAATTGCGCTTCGGTCAAATCAATTTTGATTGTCACTGGGTCATTTTTGGTTTTGCTAACGCGGGCCAAAATATCGGTAATGTCTTTTTCGGTAAGATCAAAAATGGGCGCGAGCAGATTTAGCGTGCGCTCTGGATCTTCGACTTCGTCAGGGCTGAGCATAGCGGTAAATACGGGCTGATTGTCAGCGAGAATCACACCGTTACGGTCGTAAATATAACCGCGACTGGGCGGCGCAGAGATGAGCTTGATGCGATTGTTATCGGCTTGGGTAGTGTACTTATCATGAGCATACACTTGCAGATAACCGTACCGCGCGATCAAACCCAACAAGCCCACAAACATAAACAGCCCAAGGATAATAATGCGGCTGGTAAAAATACGATTGACCTGTTCAGTATCGGACGCGAGCGGTTTGTTCATATAAAGTCAGTACCCAGACGATCAGTAAAACGGTCGTTGATAAAGTGATGGTTGATTAAGCACAGATAAATAAAGCCAAGAAAGATACAGTCATTTTTTTGTTTATCTAAAGCGGGGTGAGCATAAAGGATAAGACAAAGTATTTCAATAACATAGCGCGATGATTTATCAATAAAAAGGTCAAATAATTTACTTACCGTCTTCAGCTAGCCAGTAGCATTAAGCAACCGCAAATTATAACAGAACAAACACTTGCGCGCAGTAGGCAGTCGTCTATTTTGTGAGGATCGTTATTGCCATGATCGACAGTGTTCTTTAGGTGTTTTTAACATCATTAAATGATAGTAAAGGTTTAGGGTGGTGAGTAGGGCGCAAAACGTGTCATCGCTAGTCACAACTTGCCAAGGCTTGATATGTGCTAATAAATAGCAAGTATGCTAAAATCAGGCGATTTATTTTAGCCACTTATCGCATCTATAGCGTTATTTAATTTAGTGGTTATTGAGGATAGAGCGTTTTTATTGAGCGTTCTTAATCGACTAAGGATATTTGCTTAACAACGACCATCATCACCTCAAGGATAATTAGAGTCATGGATGCAAATTCATTGTGGCAGACGATAGCGGAACACCCCGAGTTTTTTGCTATGTTGACCATTCCACCAGTGACTGCATTTGTCACTTGGATACACGTGTGGATGGCACTCAAGATGCTATTTTATCCGATTAAATTTTGGGGTATTCGGATTCCAAACTTTCCATTCTTTGGTTTGCCGGGATTGGGTTGGCAAGGGATTGTGCCACGTAAGGCAGGCAAGATATCGGGCGTGATTGTTGATCAGACGCTCTCAAAGCTGGGTTCGCTCGATGAGTTTTTTCAGGCGATGGAGCCAGAACAGATGGCGGTATTTATCACCGATACGGTCGATGAAAACCTTGAGAGTTTGATTGATGAGATTATGCTTGACCATTCGCCAGCGCTGTGGGGCAATCTGCCTTATGCGTTAAAGCGCCGCGTCTATGCCCAAGCGCATCAAGAGTTGCCAAATATCATGCAATCCTTGGTGACCGATTTGACCTATCACGTCGAAGACTTGGTCGATATGCGCAAAATGATTGTCAATAAAATGGAAAGTGACCGGCGTTTGATGGTCAATATGTTTTTAAAAGTTGGGCAAAAAGAGATTGATTTTATCTGGCATATCAGTGCTTTGATTGGCCTTGTATTCGGTATTATCCAAATGTTTATATTTTTGGTGGTACCGCAGCATTGGACGGTACCGTTTTTTGCCGCTATTTGGGGATTTTTGACCAACTGGATTGCGATTTGGATGGTGTTTAACCCAGTTGAGCCACGTTTTATTCCGTATGTGAAGTTTTTTGTGCTACAAAGCCGTTTCCCATTTATTAAGCCGCAACTGCCGCATATCGCGCAGTACCGTTTCCAAGGCGGTTTTATGAAGCGCCAAGAGGAAGTGTCTGAAGTTTTTGCTGAGATTGTGGTCAAAGATTTGGTCACTTTAGAAAACATCATGAATGAGATGATGTATGGTGACCGCGCCGCCGAAACGCGTGAGTTGATGAAATCGCATTTGTATAAAGTGTTAGAATCGCCGGTCATTAGTACCACATTGCGGGTTGGACTGGGTCGCCGCGAGTTTGGGCAATTGAAAAATACCATTATCGACAAATCCATCGTCGCGACTATGGTGCCACTGCGAGACCCTGAACTTAATGAAAGCCGTGCCAGTAAAATATTTGGGCTATTTCGCGATCGTATTCGCGCGCTATCCCCTGATGAGTTTCAAAACCTATTGCGTCCCGCTTTTCGCGAAGATGAGATGACGCTGATTATACTCGGCGGTTTGACAGGTTTCTTGGCAGGTTGGTTGCATCTGGTCTTGGTGTTTTTCCCTGCCATGCAGTGAGAAAGGGTTTTTATGTTCTTTACACATATCGCCTACAGAGTGGATACAGAAACGTGACAAGTTGACGCTAATGTACCATGCTGTAAGTCTTCTAAGCTACAATGGCTGATAGCTACAGATGCAGAAAAAAGCATGACAATGACGGCGTAATGTCTAAAAGTAACGACTATTGACTATTCTCAGACGCATTAAAAATACTGCTTTCTAAAATAAACAATGACCGTATTAAGGTAAACAAGGTTAGACCGTATGTTAATCACAGAATTGGGTTATTTTGCCTTGCTGGCCGCCTTTGTATTGGCGATTTTGCAGGTGGTATTACCAACCATGGGTGTCATGAACGACCACGTTGCCTGGCAGCGCCTTGCTCCGAGTTTAGCGTGGGCGCAGTTTGCGGCCATGATTGTCTCGTTTGGGTCATTGATGGCAGGCTTTTATTTTAATGATTTTAGCTTGGTTTATGTCACCCAGCACTCTAATACCTTGTTACCTTGGTATTATAAATTGTCGGCGACGTGGGGCGGACATGAAGGTTCGCTGCTACTATGGATGACCATTATGGCCACTTGGTGTGCGCTGGTCTCCTACTTTAGCCGTGGCTTACCATTGACCATGCGCGCCCGCGTACTGGTAATATTGGCTGGCGTGCAAGTGATGATGCTGGCGATGTTAATCTTTACCTCATCACCGTTTGATCGCACTTTACCAAATTTACCCGTCGATGGCGCCGATTTAAACCCTCTGCTACAGGATTTTGGTTTGGTTATCCACCCGCCGATGCTGTATATGGGCTATGTGGGTATGGCTGTGCCATTTGCATTTTGTATGGCAGCATTATGGGAAGGACGTTTGGACGCTGTCTGGACCCGCTGGTCGCGTCCATGGGCACTGGCGGCGTGGGGCTTTTTGACTGTTGGTATCGCACTTGGTTCTTGGTGGGCTTATTATGAGCTTGGCTGGGGCGGTTGGTGGTTTTGGGATCCAGTAGAGAACGCCTCATTGATGCCTTGGTTAGCTGGCTTAGCTTTACTGCATTCATTAGCCGTGACCGAAAAGCGCGGGGTCTTTAAAGCGTGGACCATTATGCTGGCCATTTTTGCTTTTGCCTTGAGTCTTTTGGGCACCTTCCTTGTGCGCTCAGGCGTCATTACTTCGGTGCATTCGTTCGCTGCCGACCCAACGCGCGGTCTGGTTATTTTAGTCATTCTGGGTATTATCGTCGGTGGCGGGCTGTTGATGTTTGCCGTACGCGGTTGGCGTCTGACGGTTGAAAGTCAGTATCAGCTGATATCGCGTGAATCATTTTTAGTCATTAATAACGTGATTATTTTAATCTCAACCTTAGTCGTACTGCTTGGTACGCTATATCCTATCATCGCTGACTCCTTTAATTTAGGTCAGGTCTCTGTTGGTCCTCCGTACTTTAATGCGCTATTTGTACCTTTGGCTTGGCTGTTATTAGTAGCGATGGGCATGGGTTCTAATATTCGCTGGAAAAAAGACAGCCGTCCGCTCTTAGGCGCCGGTATGGTCATTGCGGTCAGCAGTTTATTATTAGCAGCGATTATTGCCTACTTTGTTAGCCCGTCTGATATGTTAAATATTGGCGTGACGCTGGCGGTTAGCTTTTGGGTTTTACTTTGGATGGCAGTCGATTTTAAAGACAAAACCAAAAACGCCCAAAGTTTCTTTAAAGGACTACGTCAGCTACGTTTGAGCTACTGGGGGCAGCAAACTGCTCATATTGGCGTAATCGTCGCCGTCATCGGGGTGGCGTTTACCAGCACCTTGAGTGTCGAGCGCGATGTGGCATTGGGTGAAAATGAAACTGTGCACGTACAAGGCTACGACTTTGAGGTCAAAGATTTTCATGAAGTCAGGGGCAGCAATTTTGATGGTATGCAAGCACAGGTTGAGGTGACCAAAGAAGGTCGCGCGGTGACAACTTTGTATCCGGAAAAACGTACTTATATTATTAGTGGTATGCCAATGACCGAGGCGGCAATTGATGCCAGTCTCATGCGTGATGTCTATATAGCGCTGGGCGAGCCTATCGCAGAAGACAGTAATAAGTGGGCGGTACGTATTTATGTCAAGCCGCTGGTGCGCTGGATATGGCTTGGGGCGATTATCATGGCCTTAGGCGGTCTGCTAAGTATGCTCGATAGCCGTTATCGTTTTAAAAAGGCTAAGGCATCAACGCAAACGGCAGCCAACAAAGCAGGATTTATTACCGAAGCTCACGTAGGGGAGAAGTAACATGAGTCAGTCAAATAATTCTTCCCAAAAAGCGCCTGACAATAAAGGTGATGCAAACCACAAAACGACCAAGACCATGAAAAAAAGCCAAATAAAGATATGGTTTTTGATTCCGCTGATTGTGTTTGTTGGTTTTATTATTATGCTGTACCTGCGTTTGGGTCAGCCGACGGATATCGTCACCAATACTGCGCTTGAGCGGCCGGTACCGTCATTTGAGTTGCCATTATTGTCCGATACTAGCCGTATGATGACCAATGACAATTTGCCCGAACAACCATTTTTGATGAATATTTGGGGCTCGTGGTGTCCAACTTGTATCATTGAGCATCCTTTTTTAATGCAATTAGAGGAACGCGGGGTCAATTTGGTTGGCGTTAATTACAAAGATGACATCGGTGATGCGCTAGGATATTTAAATCGTGGCGGCGATCCATTCTCCATGTCTATTCAGGATTTATCTGGGCAATTTGCTTTAGATTTAGGCTTAACTGGCGCGCCTGAAACCTTTGTGGTTGATGGGCAAGGTATTATTCGTCAGCATATTGTTGGTGAGATTAATGAAAGCAACTGGCAAAGCCGCATCATGCCCTGTCTGATGGTGCTCAATGAAGCGGATAAGAAAAATGTCAGTCCCGATCCTAGTCAGGTTCAGGAGGTGTGTAAATGAACGCCATACCTTTAACAGTGATGTCATCAAAAAGCACGTCATCAAAAAGCCTGTCAGCACAAAGCATAAAACCAGCAAATTTTATAATAAAGTTAGCCGGCTTAATGCTTGCGTGCTTGCTTAGTTTTATCCTCAGTTTCAGTGCGCATGCTGCCATTGACGTTTATGACTTCGATTCGCCGCAGCAAGAAGCGCAGTATCGCGGACTTATCGAGGAGCTGCGTTGCCCCAAATGCCAAAACCAAAATTTGGCAGGTTCTGATGCGCCCATCGCACAAGATTTAAAGCAAAAAACGTACGACATGATCAAAGAGGGTCGTAGTGATGCTGAGATACGCGCTTATATGCAAGAGCGTTATGGCGACTTTATTACTTACAAGCCGCCTGTGCGCCCATCGACTTGGATACTGTGGTTTTTTCCGCCATTATTATTGATTGTGCTAATCATTGGCTGGTTTTGGCAAAGTAAACGTAGCCAGCGCGTGGCGCGCGGTGAAAGTGCGATTAATGTAGACAGCGCCGCAGCGTTATCGGCGGCAGAAAAAGCGGAGCTTGATCGTTTATTGTCTCGTAGCAATAGCAATGCTAAAAGCGAAGCTGTTATCACCAGTACAGAGGACAAAAAATGACCCTATTTTCTACTTTTGGCTTATTTATTGCCCTAAGCTTATTTATTGCGCTGTTACTGGCCGTTATTGCTATCATGCCATGGCTACGCGCGTCACGCTTGCGCGACAAGCCCGTTGACAACCAACTGCTAGACATCAACGTTGCTGTATTCCGTGAGCGTCTAACAGAGCTGCAAACCGATAAAGACAGCGGCACCATTGATGACGTCCATTACCGCAATCAAAAGCTCGAGCTTGAGCGCCAATTACTGGACGCGCAGCGCACAGTCACACCCATGGTAGCGCCAAGTTACAAAAGTCGTTTGATTATCATGATATGGGTGCCGGTATTGGCAGGATTGGCTTATTTTTTAATCAGTGACCGTACGTCAGTATTTGACTTATGGGTAGCTGAAGATAAAGTCGGACAAGTGGCAGATGACTTATTGACTGGTAAAATCGATCAGCCGCCTGCTTGGGCGATTGAAGATGGTACGCAGCTAATCAGTGCGATGCAGACCAACGTCTATCGTCATGCTGATGATCCTGATCGCTGGATGCGTCTGTCTGAGCTGTTTTTGTCATTAGAAGCAACCGACTCAGCGCTTGAAGCCTTATCGCGTGCTTATCGTTTGTCGCCAGGCAATGAAGAGATCGCCACCACTTATGCGCAAATCAGTTTTTTTGCCAATAAAGGCCAGCTCGATGCCAATAGCCGCCGCGTCTTACAAGACGTACTAGCAAAAAATCCAAAGCATGAAGGCGCTCAAATGTTGATGGCAATGGGCGAGGCGCGTGGCAATAACTTTGAGCAGGCACAAGGCTGGATTAAGCGTTTGCGCGCCAGTATTGCTGCCAAACCGGGCGACCATAGCCAAGCGCTGGCAAGCCTTGATGAATTGAGTGCCAACGTCAGCGCGCAGCAGCAGCAGGCATCTGAGGGCGTTGAGGTCACCGTCTCTATTAATGCAAGTTTACTACCATTAGTAAAAGCAGACGATGTGTTGTTTGTCGCTATTCGTGATGTCAAAGGTGGGCCACCGTTCGCTGCCAAGCGTTTACCGATTAGCGTCATTAAACAAGGAGAGGCGACTATTAGTCTAAGTGATTTAGACGCCATGATGCCTGAACGTACGCTTGCGTCTGCTCGCGGTGATAAAGTCCAGCTTGCTGTCATTGCGCGTATTAGCCATAGCGGGACCGCCGATGCTGAATCCGGTGATTTAACCGGCAATCCTGTGGTGATTAGCGCCGACCAAAATCAGGTCAATGTGGCTATTAATCAACAAGTTCCTTGATAGATATATTGTAAAAACTGAATACTTAATAAATGCGCGCCGTCATATTTTTGGCGGCGCACAACCCGCACAATCTTATCTGATGAACAGATAAGTCATCGTAACTTGCCGCATCAAGACTAAAAATACTTGAGCTTTTGAAAGCCACAAGGTAAGGTAAGCTCTGCAACCCACCAATCCCTAAGTTTTATTAGTCCCAAAATCCTATCTATTAAGGAGAGTCGTATAATGATGCGTATTATTTTGCTAGGTCCACCAGGCGCCGGTAAAGGTACCCAAGCCCAGTTCATCTCTAAAGAGTATGATATCCCGCAAATCTCAACAGGTGATATGCTGCGTGCCGCCATCAAAGAAGGTACTGAACTTGGCAAACAAGCAAAAGATGTGATGAACGCTGGTGGTTTGGTTTCTGATGATCTTATCATTAACCTCGTGCAAGAACGCATCGCCAAGCCTGACTGTGTCAACGGCTGCATTTTAGATGGTTTTCCGCGTACCATTCCACAAGCCCAAGCGCTTGCTGATGCCAACGTAGCAATCGACCATGTGATTGAAATTAGCGTGCCTGATGATGAAATCGTCAAGCGTCTATCAGGCCGTCGTCAGCATGCTGGTTCTGGTCGTGTTTATCATATCGACCACAATCCACCTAAGGTCGAAGGTATCGATGATGTGACGGGTGAGCCGTTGATTCAGCGCGAGGACGATAAAGAAGCGACCATTCGTGATCGTTTAGCGACCTATCAACAGCAGACCTCTGCCTTGGTTGGTTACTATCAAGAAAAAGCAGCTGAGGGCGGCGATGCCCCTAAATATGACAAATTCGATGGCACCCAAGGCATTGATGATGTTAAACAGCAAATCTTATCGGCACTAAAAGGCTAAAACTTTTTAAACGTCGCCGATAGACGTGTTGATTAACCTTTATATTCAAAACCCTGCCGCTTGTTATTAATAGCAGCAGGGTTTTTTAATGCTTAAAAATAAATGCTAACCAGTACCAATAAAAAAGCCGCTTACTTAAATTCAGTAAACGGCTTTTAGCTACTATTGTTTAAATGCAGCTTAGCTAATGCTTTAGCAAAAAGTTACGCGTTACCTTGGGCATCAACTTGCGCTTGCTGTTGGCTTTGCGCATATGCTTGGTCAAAGTTGACTGGTGCAAGCAATAACTGCGGGAAACTACCACGCGTTACGATGTCGCTGATCACTTCGCGCGCATACGGGAACAATACGTTCGGGCAGTAAGCACCCAAGATTTGACCGATTTGATCTTCTGGGATGTCTTTTAATAAGAAAATGCCCGCTTGATGCACTTCAGCGATAAATGCCGCTTCTTCAGCGTTTTTAGCGTTGACACTGACCGTTAATACCACTTGATAATGATCGTCATCAAGCTTTTCAGCGTTGCTCGATAGATTGATATCAAGCTCAGGGTTCCACTCTTTAGTAAATACAGCGGCGCCTGGGACTTCAAGTGACATGTCTTTTACATAAATGCGTTCTAGTGCCAATTGTGGTTGTGCTTGCTCTTCAGCCATGGTCATTCCTCTAAAAGTTAATCAAATAATAGGGCAGATTGTCATTGTAACAACATATCATTGTAATATAAATGCAAACTAAGGTTTGAGATTTATCTCAAGGTCTTTTACGCAGTTTTTTTAAATGTTTTTTATCACAAAGCTTTATTCTTAACGCTGTCTATTTTTACACCAATAAAAATAGACAGAAAAGGACAATAGCAGATTAACCGGCTAATAGCTCGTCAAGTTTGCCTTGTTGGTTCATTTGGTTAAGCTCGTCGAAACCACCGACAAAGATATCACCGATGAAAATTTGCGGCACAGTGCGATAGTTGTTGGTCTTTTGCATCAAAGCTTGGCGCTCTTCGCGGCTGATGTCATGCATGCCGATTTCTTCGTAATCAACACCTTTAGATTGTAATAATTGCTTAGCGTTTGAGCAGTATGGGCACATTGGAGTGGTATAAACTTGCACAGGTACAGTCATGGTCTTTCCTTATTTATAAATTTATGGGGGAGCAATTTTGTTATAAGTAATAGGATAAATAGTAAGATAAAAAAATTATAGGGTAGTCATTAATATAATCCGTTATCAATACGTAAATAACCCCTATATTTGCTGCTCCTCCGTATAAAGTGGGGATGGCTATGGCAAATTCAAGCAGTGTTGGTTAAAAAGTGCTGACGGTAGCATAGTTAGCGTATAAAAAAAGACACCTGATAAAAAGGTGTCTTTTTGATTGGTACTGCTGGTTAATAAGACCAGCTAATAGGATTTGTCTTACTTATGCAAACTTGGCTTGGCTTTACCTTTATTTTTAGATTTAGTATCTTTTATGCCAACCAATGGCATACCAGCGCCTTGCCAGCCGCCGATTCCGCCATCTAGGCGATAGACATTGTCTTTACCAATCATTTGGACAGCAGCACCTGCTTGGATACCCATATCACAGACGATGATGACTGGCTGCTCAATCGCACGAATTTCCTCAATGCGGTCTTTGAGTTCAGTAAAAGGTATGTTGCGGCTGCCTTGGATATAACCAGTTTCAAATTTCTTTTTGGCGCGAATATCGATCAGCTGCGCATTTTGCGAGTTGACCATCATACCCAAGGTGTTGGGCGATATTTTTCTGCCACTACGTTTGTTTTCAATAGCAAAAAACAGCACGGCAAGCACGGCTAATATACCAAATAAAAACGGGTGGTTGCCCACAAATTCCAGCGCACGATCCAAACCATACCTCCAAAAATATAAGTGTTCGGTCAAACTGAGATAACAGCCCAACGATGGTGAACAAGGCGCTATTATACCGATAAGGTCATCTATAGTAAACGGGCGATGGCTTCGTCGTTACTTTATCTCGTCGTTCCTTTATCAGTAACCTTTAGACATATCTGCTAATAAGGCTTAGTATCCGCCTCTTCTGTTAGCGTGACAAGGTTTTCGACCCGGCGCTGCAACACTTCGCCGTCCGCAACCGCTTGCCACAAGGCACAGCCTTTACTGTTATGGGTATGGCGACAATCGCGGAACTGGCAATCACCTGCCAGTGGCGCAAGCTCGATAAAGCCTGAGATAATATCATCAGGCGTTAAATGCCAAATACCGTACTCACGAATACCAGGGGTGTCGACAATGCCGCCTTGGGTTAAGTCATCTGGATTAAATGGTAATAAGCGACTGGTGGTGGTGGTATGTTGACCGAGCTTTGAGTTTTCAGAGATAATATTGACGCTTTGTGCTGATTCAGGTAATAAGGCATTAATTAAGCTGCTTTTACCGACGCCTGACTGACCAGCAAAAATAACCAGTTTTTTATCGATATAGCGCTTTAGCTCATCAAGCCCTTTTTGCTCGTCACTATCAGCGATGTTTTCAGGGCATGCAACCGAGGTCAGTACGCTCTCGTAACCAAGCGCCGCGTATTGTGCCAATAATTCACTGGTATCGACGCCGTTTTCTTGCGCCAGTAGATCAGCTTTATTAAGTACCAATAGTGGCTTTACGCCCGCATGATGACAAACGACCAAATAGCGATCAATCAATGTCGGCGCAGCGGCAGGCAAGGGTGCAAATACAATGGCCAAAATATCAACATTGGCGGCGACAGGTTTGAGCTTATGATAACGGTCAGGACGCGAAACGAGCGAGGTGCGGGGCTTGACGGATTCGATACGTCCAAAGCCGGTATTAGGGTCTGCAGTCCAGCGTACTTGGTCGCCCGCTGCTAGCATGGGCAGATTGGTACGCACATGACAGCGCCAAATATCGCCTAACGTTAATTCCTGCCAAAACGGCTCAGGATCATCAGGCGCAATCTCCGGCTGCACAGGAATTACTGCCGGCAAGCTGGTCACTTGTACTTCTAGCTGCTTACCATAATGCGCCATGACCACGCCATCCATCAAACTGTCATCGATGCTGTCTTGGCTATCAAGCTGTTGTTTGTCGATGCGACGAATCTGTTGTTTAGTCAGTTTGCGTTGCCGGATTAATGCCATGGGTTGTGACCTATTAGAAAAATATTGCTAAGTGTAGCGTGAAAATTTGCTAACATACAGCCTAAAGCGCCGCTAGCAGATAGTGGTTTTGTAATGTTTTCGTTTTATTAGGCATTATAGCCAACCAAGTGCAAAGCATATGATTTTAGCCTGACCATTTAGAGTCAGTTTAATTGATTAACAAGGCTCACAAGTTGTGCCAAAGTTTATTGACCATAGGATATTTTATGAGTACCGACGACCATCCCAATAAAATTAAAATCAAAAACCAAGGTAAAAAAGGGTTGGTGTGGATTGACCTAGAAATGACCGGACTTGATACCTTAAATGATGAGATTATCGAGATTGCGACCGTAGTGACCGATGAGGATTTAAACGTCCTTGCCGAAGGACCTGTTTTCGCAATCAAGGTATCCGATCAAGTGTTAAATAAAATGGATGACTGGAATACCAAGCAGCATGGCCAGTCAGGCTTGGTCGACCGCGTGCGCCGTAGTACCGTGACCTTAGCAGAAGCAGAAGCGGAAACCATTAAGTTTTTGAATAAATGGGTCGATAGTGGCAAGTCGCCGATGTGTGGTAACTCAATCTGCCAAGATCGCCGCTTTTTAGCCCGCCAAATGCCCGAGCTTGAGCGCTTCTTCCATTATCGCAACCTTGATGTGTCGTCGATTAAAGAGCTGTGTTTCCGCTGGCGTCCAGATATTTTAAGGAACTTTGAAAAAGGCGGCAGCCATTTAGCCTTAGATGATATTCGCGATTCTATTCGCGAACTAAAACATTATCGTCAGCATTTCTTTAAGTTGATGCCTTAACGTCATGTTTAAAGATTGGTGCCTTAAAAATCAATCTTTAGAAATAACCATTTAAGAACAAGTAAAAAGCCCGTTAACGAAACGAAAGCCGAAATATGGCTCGTTTCTTTGCGGGCTTTTTGTTTCAATGATACTTTGAATGAAAGCTTATTGGGATAATCCTTTAAGAGTATATTAGCGACTCTCATCAGGTCGCTTAATGCTATCAGGGCTGGCTTCATAAACCGCATCTAATTCTGCTTCCGACAAATATTTTTCTACCGTCGGGTATAACTCGCGCTCTTCAAAGCGAATATGGTCGTATAATAGGGTGCCAAGCTCATGAACTTGTGCCACGCTGACCTCTTTATTGCCAGATTTTTGCGATTGTTCGACCATATTTATCAGTTGATGTAATTGCTTATGCTGTCCATCAAGGGTATTGAGTACTGACGCCACATCGGATTCAGTAGCGCGGTACGGCTCTAGCGCATTAGCAATTAAATTGTCTTCAATTTGGAAGTGATAAGCCATATCGTTAATATAAGAGGTGAGATTGTCCCAATGTTTGGCAATTTCTTTGGGTTCATCCAAGCTTTCTTTGGCATGGCGAGACAGATTAAGCCCAAGATGGTGTTGGCGTGACAGCGGCTGCAATTGATTGGCGCGTTTCATAATTAAATACCTTAATGCTTCGAGAAGTCATGATTGATTAATTATTTGGAGTAATACTCTATGTTCAACTATCTTTTAATTTTGCATTTACTCGGGGCTGCAATTTGGACAGGTGGTCATTTAATACTAGCATTAGTGGTGTTGCCAAAAGTGCTATCTTCACGTAATTTAGACGCATTGTTACAATTTGAGGGGCAGTTTGAAAAAATTGGTATGCCGGCATTAGCCATTCAAATCATCACTGGATTATGGATGGTATATAAGATATTACCTAACATAGAGATGTGGTTTGCCTTTGATAATGACATCAGTGTCTTGATTGGTATAAAGCTGAGTTTGTTATTACTGACGGCACTAGTCGCGATGCATGCGCGCTTTTGGGTCATACCACGCTTATCCGCTAATAATTTGAATGGGTTTGCCATCAATATTATTCTGGTGACGTTATTTTCAGTGGCGTTCGTCGTGGTTGGTACGCTGTTCCGTACGGGATTTTAAAGAGAAGTTTTTAGATAAAATGATATAGGCTAAGTAGCAATTAATAGCTAATACAAATCAACAAACACAAAAAAACCTCAAGTAAATGAATACTTGAGGTTGAAACTTTGTACTTAATAATGCAATTAAAAACCAAGTTTTAAATATGGCGCAGCGGACGGGACTCGAACCCGCGACCCCCGGCGTGACAGGCCGGTATTCTAACCAACTGAACTACCGCTGCTTAGGTCGTCTTTAGCATTTCGTCTTCTAAAAGACCCACTCGCTAAATGAGTGGTGGGTGATGACGGATTCGAACCGCCGACATTCTGCGTGTAAGGCAGACGCTCTACCAACTGAGCTAATCACCCTTGCTGTGGGTGTGTATTATATACATTTACACATGGCTGTCAAATATTATTTTAAGTATTTTTAAAATTATGGCTAATAAACTTACTTACCGCTCAAACTAAGCCGTATGTAAGGTGATGATAGACTATATAGCCGCTATATTGCTGGCTATTGCGTGCTTGCTAAAAGTCACTATACTGATAAGGCTTTTTGCATCTAACGAACAAGACGTCTACTTATAGGGCGTCTACTTAATAAAACAGCGGACTAATAACTAATAACCAATAACTAATAAATAGATGAATGATTTGAGTGATATAGGGTCATGGAGGTGAGCATAGATAATTTTAATATAGAAGCTCTGTCTATTGAAGACTACTTTACGACATGGTCGGTAGGAGACTTTGCGGGATTGGGTTTGGTATTACACGTAATTTTGATGATCGTCATGACCCTGCGTATCGTCTCGGTACAGCGCAATATCGGGGTATCGATTGCTTGGGTTGCCGTGCTTTATACTTTGCCTTTGGTTGGTTTTATCGCTTATATCTTATTGGGTGAGCCGATGATTGGGCGACGTTATCGTGCGCGCATGAATCAGGCGCGGCTACTGATGAATGATATGGCAAAACGTGAGAAGCTCGTGTTTGATGAAGGTCAAGAGCTGCTACCCGATAATTATCGCGGTGTCAGTAAAATCGGTACACGCTGGACAGGGTTTGGGGTGTTTCCTAATCATCAAATGCAATTATTGACCACGCCGAATGCTATCTTTGGGCGCTTGATTGAAGATATTAATGCCGCTCAGCGCATTATTCTGATGGAGTTTTATATTATTTATCCAAAAGGTCAGATACTCGACGTCATGGACGCGTTGATGGCAGCGGTACAGCGCGGCGTCGAGTGTCATATTTTGGCGGATAGTGTGGGCAGTTTTAGCTTTTTTAATAGCAAACAGCATCGGTTGTTAGAAGAGGCTGGGGTTTTTGTACACCAGTCGCTACCGGTTGGTTTGTTTAAGACGCTATTTAAACGCTCAGATTTACGTAATCATCGCAAGATTATCGTCATTGACGAACATATAGGCTATATCGGTAGCTTTAACTTGGTAGATCCAAAGTTTTTTAAACAAAATAAAAATGTCGGTCAATGGATTGATGTGGCGATACGCAGCGTCAGTCAACAACCGATAAATATTGCCACAGCGATGGCAAAAGTAGTGGTCACCGATATTGGCGCGGAAAATAAAGACAATCTCGATGCGCTCAATCACCGCGTGAATAATTATACGCGTAAGCTTTATGTCATGAATCCGACCATCAATGATATCAATAGCCGCGTTAAAGTGTTAGACGAGATTAG
Source organism: Psychrobacter communis (assembly GCF_014836505.1). Taxonomy (NCBI): domain Bacteria; kingdom Pseudomonadati; phylum Pseudomonadota; class Gammaproteobacteria; order Moraxellales; family Moraxellaceae; genus Psychrobacter; species Psychrobacter communis. The sequence goes on along the minus strand of NZ_JACSQR010000001.1, from coordinate 190,311 downwards.
CGATACAGATGAGCTACCCGAGATTGGGTCGACATCGATTGTGATACCGCGTATGCCAGTCGTTGAGAATGTGTTAGCGCAGCTGATACCTTCGGCGCCGCAAGTGACGGCACACGTGATTTATAATACCTTGGTGACGGTGATTCATCGCGCCAATAAACGCATTCGCATTACTACGCCGTATTTTGTCCCCGATGAAGCCTTGTCAGGGGCGTTGACTACGGCGGCTAAACGTGGGGTTGAGGTGACGATTATTGTGCCCGAAAAGGTAGATTCATTTTTGGTGCAGCATGCCTCGCAAGCGTACTATCAAGAGCTACTCGAAGCCGGGGTGACCATTGCTTTATTTAAAGGTGGACTGCTGCATGCTAAAACCGTGGTTATTGACGATGATTACTGCCTGTTTGGCACAGTGAATATCGATATGCGCAGTTTTTATTTAAATATGGAGGTCAGCTTAGCGATTTATACGCCAGAAATGGTCGCTCAGGTTGCGGATTGCCAAGAGGTTTACTTGCAAAGTTGTCGGTTTTTAAGTTTAGAAGAATGGCAAGAGCGCCACGGAGCAGAGCGCTTATTTGATAATGTGGTGCGCTTATTTAGTCCTTTATTGTAGCGCTTTTGATTTTAGGTTAAGGTAAACTACTTATTTTTATTACCATCTTATTTTTATTATGATTTGAAATGTTGGTTTTCAAAACGCTCAATTTTTAAAGGATAGGCTCGCCTTATGTCTGCATCGCCCTTAACACCGCTTGATTACATCGCAGCAGGCTATTGGCAAGATTTCTTAGCTAGCCGTTTTGTCGCTGGCGGCATGGCTTATGAAGCGGAATTGCATCGATGCACACTCGATGAATCGCTGGCAAGTTTACAGCGCGTAGATACTTTGCTGTCGCAGATACGCCGCGACATGGTTAAGTCGGGCAGCTGGGATGAAGCGGCGCTGTTAGCAGATGAGCGCTATCGTAATTTTATGGTATTTTTGGCATTTTATGCCGGGCGAGTATTGGCACAGCAATGGCACAATACGCCGCATTGGTTCGGTGAGTTTGAGCTACGTAAGCGTTATCCTGCTCTGCCGCTGCTGACCGATGATTTTTATCAGCATATGGCCGTGGTTTATCGCGATGATAGTGAGGTTAATAATCAGTTTAATACGACTGACTCGCTATTTTTTGCTTTAGAGCCGATAGGACTGCGGCTGTTTGGTCATATTGATAGAGCGTTTCAAGCAGTGCAAGGCGGTCAGGTGGCAAGTGGGCTATACCAAGCAGTAACTGCAAGGCTACCAAACGCCATTGATAATAGTCATACATTACCCGTAGACAGCGCACCACCTGCTGATAAAAACGTGAATGAAGTAGGTGTGACGCAGCATAGCAGACAAGATATTCAGACATATACTGTTAATAATGATTCTGATAACGGGCTGCAATCAACACCTGAACCTGTTAAAGCAGATACTGTATTAGCAAAGCCTAATTTATCGACCGCTTCACTAGAAAGCTCCACTGTACAAACTATAACGGCAGAAACTGCGTCAGTAGTATCTTCACAAGCAGCGTTAAAAGAAGTTGCAGTAAAAACAACAGTAAAACTCGCGCCAACTCCAGAGATTTTTACTCAATTGCTTATAGAGCTTGAAGAAATAGACGTCGCCCAAAGCGCTGGCAAGACAGAATATGAGCAAGCTCGTAAAGTCTTGGATCAATTTGAGCAGCATATTGCTAAGCAAGAGAAACCGCGCGCGCAAGTTATATTTTCAGCAAAACATTTGGCAGCAAAGCAGCAAGCCCTGTTAAAACTGCAAGACGCGGCCCATGCAGGTAATAGCGCGGCGATGCTACGTTTGGCGATGTATGAGCTACTTGGCGAAGGAATATATACGGATAAAGTGGCTGGTATGGAAGTAGGCGTAGAATGGGTGAAGCAAGCTGCGAGCAAAAACGACAGCCGTGCCCAGCGCCTATTAAGTAAGCTCTACTATCAAGGATTTGGCGTGCCGCAAGATATGACCAATGGCAAATATTGGCTTGAGCAAGCGGCCGAAAACGGTCATGCAGAAGCGGCCAGTTTGGTCAGTCAATGGCAGCAAGCGCAGGCGTTGATTAGCACACAAAAGCAAGAGCAGCATAGTCTTAAACGTTATCAGTTATTGTTTGCGGTAATCATCGTTATTGCTATATTAATATTCATTATTGTCTAGCCGTTTATGTCAAATTCTGGTTTTAAATTTTCGTTTCTAATAGCGAGTGCTTTAAAACTATCAAACCGCGAAAGAGGACTCCATCCGACATTAGGGTGGAGGTGAATTTCGCCTCATTGTTACTGTTTATTTACAAATCCTGACCGTGAATTTGGTATGCTTATTAAGCATTATTATATTAATAAACTCGCCAAGACTATTCCATGAAAATCAATAAAGCATATAAATTTAGGCTTGAGCCTAATGCAGAGCAACAGATTATTCTAAATAGTCTTGTCGGCTCTGCACGTTTTGTTTGGAATCAAATACTAGCGATCTCATTTGAGATGTTTGCCAAAAATGAATTTATTAATGCCACCAACTTGGTTAATAAAATCATGGATCTAAAGAACAATCCTGATTTTGACTTCTTAAGAACCCATGCCAACGCCGTATCTTTACAACAAAAAGTACGTGATCTCGCCTCTGCTTGGTCACGATTTTTCGACCCTAAAGTTCATGCTAGGCTCAAAGAAAATAAAAAGAAGCTCCGAAAACCCAAGTTCTTTAAGCTAAGCGATGGCACAGAGATTCAACTACGACAACTGATGCCAAGATTTAAACGTAAATCCGATGGCTGCGACTCAATCAGGCTTGTTCAGTTTGATAAATATTGCCGTGTTGAGGGTAATCGCGTCAAACTACCTAATGGCGTGGGCTTTGTGAAATTTAGAAAATCACAAGACATCATCGGCACCATCAAAAACGTCACTATTAGCAAGAAACTAGGGCACTGGTACGTGTCTTTTGGGTGTGAGCGAGAACTGGATCAAAACCCAATTCACCCCTCTACAAGCGCCATAGGTATTGATTTAGGTGTCACTAAACTGATTACTACCTCAGACGGTCAGCACATCAAACCCAAAAACAGCTTTAAAGCCAATCAAATTAAACTGGCCGCATTACAGCGCCAATTAAGTAGAAAAGTCTTATTCAGTCAAAACTGGAAAAAGCAGAACCGTAAGATTCAAAAATTACACCATCATATTGCCAATATCCGCCATGACTACTTGCATAAAATCACCACCACAATCAGCAAAAACCACGCCATGATTGCTTGTGAGGACTTAAAAGTAGCCAATATGTCGAAATCTGCTAGTGGCTCTGCTACTCAGCATGGGCGCAACGTCAAAGCTAAGTCAGGATTGAACAAGTCTATCTTAGATCAAGGTTGGGGTATGATGGTCGATATGATTGAGTACAAGCAGCATTGGACAGGCGGATTACTTGTCAAAGTCAATCCGCAATATACCAGCCAAGCCTGCTTTGAGTGCAAGCATATCGCCAAGGAAAATAGACGCACTCAAGCTAAATTTGAGTGCGTCAAATGCGGGCATAAAGCAAATGCTGATGTGAATGCAGCTAAAAATATTCTTGCGGCAGGACATGCCGTTTTGTCTGCGGAGGGAGGATGCGGTAAAGGTCGCCCGTTGAAACAGAAAACTTGTGACATTCGTGAGAAAGTCGCCTAAGAGCGTTTGCTTTTAGAATTCCCCACTTGAGCTTGGCGAAAGTGGTGGGAGTATGTCAATGTTTAGCATTAAATTCAGGTAGAATTGGCGCGTTTTTTATTGTCATTTTATAACGTCACCTCCTATCGTCCGATCCATTACTAATCTGGGCTTCTTCATGCCATCTTCTGATAATTCCTTACCCTCTTTTGATAAGTCGACTCAGCCAAGCCGAGCCGTTTATAAGCCACCTGTTTACTATCAGGTGACGATTGGTTTGCTAAAACCGCTATATCGTATGCAAGTGTGGCGTCGCTCGCATAAGCGTGATAATTATCAGCAAGAAGTGGAGCAGCGTTTTGGTAAGCGCTATCCTGCGCCGCCCGTGCCTGATGCAAATATTAAATCTAATGCGAATGCCAACGAAAATGCTAATTATAAAGATAGCAATGGCAAAAAAGTCATTTGGTGCCATGCGGTATCTTTAGGTGAGACCAATACCGTCGCGCCCTTGCTTGATGCGCTATTAGCAAAAGGCTATCAGATATGGTTGACCAATACCACGCAGACAGGGTTTGCGCGCGGTGCCAGTCGCTTTGCCGATGATATTGCCCAAGGTCGCTTAAGCCATAGTTATGTTCCTGTTGATAGTCCTGCGGTGATTGAAACGTTTTTAGCGCATGTACAACCCGTTGCGGCAATGTTTGTAGAAACGGAGCTTTGGGCAAATATCTTAACCAAGTTATCCGAGCATCATATCCCAAGTATTTTGGTCAATGGTCGGCTGTCGGCTGCTTCTTTTAAAAGTTATCAAAAAATTGGTGCGGTCAGTGCCAGTATGATGAAAAATGTGAATTTGATTATTGCCCAGGATAATGAATCGGCAAAACGTTTTCGGCAATTGGGCGCTCATAGTGCGCAAATCCGCGTGGCAGGCTCGCTGAAATGGGTCATTAATACCCCGAAGCTGAATGATGATAATGGTGCCAAAAAAGCTGAAATAGTAAGCGATGGCGCAGACTTGGACTTAGATTTAGGCGTAGCAGGTCGCCCGATTTGGGTGGCAGCAAGTACCCATAGCGGTGAAGAAAAGACAGTATTATCATGGCAGCAGCAAATCATCTCTCATCCTCTATTAGCGGATACGTTGTTAATTATCGTTCCAAGGCATCCTGAGCGCTTCGATGAGGTAGCAGAACTGATTGAAAAGTCAGGATTAACGATGACGCGTCGTAGTGATGAGGATGCAATCAGTCCAAATACCCAAGTTTATCTCGCTGATAGTATGGGTGAGTTGATGAAATGGTATGCGCTTGCAGATGTGGCATTGGTGGGTGGCTCATTGGTCGATATTGGTGGGCATAATCCCGTTGAGCCGGCAAGTGTGGCGACGCCGGTATTGATGGGCAGTTATACCCAATCTTGCCAAAGCGTGGTTGATAAGCTCGCTAGTGTTGGGGCGTTATATCAACCAAACAATGCTTTCTATAGCGCTATTGGTACTGATGAGCAGCTATCTCAGCAGCAGAAAATTGCGAGCAATCCGCCATCTAGCGATGATGATAGTTTGCTTTTTCAGCAGCTACAGTTTTGGCTTAGTCATTTGGAATTGGCAAAACAAGCAGGGCAAGCGGGTGCAGAAATAACTGAGCAGCAGCAAGCAGTCTTACATCGGCAGTTATCAATGATTGAAGATGTGATTCAGCAATACGCAAAACCACCTTTCAGTCCAGAACTGAATCAAGAGCGGATATAAGTGACGCTATGAACTGTATATTACTGGCAGAGACCAGCTTTCAACATGATAACGCGTCTGCGTATATCAATGATTTGGCGCAAATTGCCCATGTGAATAAAGTACTGAATGCCCAAGTAGGCGATGGGTTAAAAATTGGTCAGCTTGGTGGGCAGCTTGGTAGCGCTATCATTAAAGCCATTACCTCCGATAGTATTCAACTAAGTGATATACAGCTAACCATCAATCCGCCAGCGAAGCTTAATCTTACAGTGGTGTTGGCATTGCCAAGGCCAAAGGTATTGCGCCGTTTAATCATGGATATGACCGCGCTTGGTGTTAACGATATCATCCTTATCAACAGCTACCGCACGCAAAAAAGCTATTGGCAAAGTCCAATGCTAGCTCGCCTTGACGAGTTTGTGTTAGAAGGGTTGCAACAAGGAATTGATACGATTGCGCCGCGCATCAGTCTACAAAAACGCTTTAAACCCTTTGTCGAAGATGAGCTTGCAAGCTTAATCACCAATCGCGCTATCGTTGCTCATCCTTATAGTGCGCTGTCATTTGCCCAATATAGGCAAAACCTAGAAAATACTGAACCAGCTCATAGGTCAGTTAATTCATTGTTGCCAAGTATGGTCTTTATCGGTGCTGAAGGTGGCTGGATTGATTATGAGGTTGAGCTGCTCGCTGAGCAAGGATGTACGCCAGTTAATATCGGGCCACGCATCTTACGTACCGAAGCCGCAGTCAATGTCATTTTAGGGCAGTGGTTACTAGAAGGTCAGGATTAAGCTCAGGCAGATACATAAATCATTGATATCTTGTTAAAAATTAGACCAGTTTATCGGCACAGCAGGGCTAGATAAATTTATTGATAATTAATCTCATTTCTATTAGTATAATGTTTCTTAGACATTAAGGTCTTATTAATCCCGTTATCCCGCTATTCAATTATTTATTAATAATTTTAATGTCGCCTTATCTCACTTATCCGTAGCACCATTATGGGGAATGCCATGTCATTAACTGCTATCAGTGCAAATCTATCTTCTAGTAAGCTTACTTTACCCATTGCTGTATTTGGCATGATGTTAGGTCTTGCGGGCTGTAGTAATTCATCGACGCCAGAAGAAAACGTGGATGCTGACACTACAACCACTGCTGAACAATCTGGCGCTGAGCAAGAAGTGGCGAAAAATGATGACGCAACGGTCGCTGGTGGGCAGACGGTTACGATTTACTCATCACGTAATGAGCAGTTGATTAAACCGTTATTGGATAAATATACCGAAAAAACAGGCGTTAAAATTGAGCTGGTCACCGATAAAACTGGTCCATTGATGGCGCGTCTGCAAGCGGAAGGTAAAAACACGCCTGCAGATATGTTATTAACCGTTGACGCGGGTAACTTATGGCAAGCAGCAGAGCAAGGCTTATTGCAGCCTGTGTCTTCTACTATCTTAGAAACCAATGTTCCTGCTAAATACCGTGACCCAAAAGGTCAGTGGACAGGTCTGTCTTTGCGCGCGCGTACAATTTTTTATGATCCAAGCAAAGTTAGCGCCGACCAACTATCTACTTATGCAGATTTGGCCGATCCAAAATGGAAAGGCAAACTTTGTCTGCGTTCATCAAAAGCTGTTTATAACCAATCATTGGTTGCAAGCATGATGGAAAATCTGGGCGAAGAAAAAACAGAAGAAATTATTCGTGGTTGGGTAGCTAACTTAGCAACGGACGTCTTTAGTGATGATACCAGTATGTTAGAGGCGATTGCCGCTGGTCAGTGTGAAGTGGGTATTGCCAATAGTTACTACTATGGTCGCCTGCTTGATGAAAAACCAAACTTCCCTGTAAAAATATTTTGGGCAAACCAAGGTACGACTGGTACTCATGTCAACATCTCTGGCGCTGGGGTTATCGCTAACTCAGACAATCCAGATGGCGCGCTTAAATTGATGGAGTGGTTATCTTCTGATGAGGCGCAAGGTCTTTATGCCAGTTCTGATAAAGAGTATCCTGTAAAAGTAGGTATCGATGAGTCAGAGCTACTCAGATCTTGGGGTCCGTTTAAACAAGACAGTATCAGCGTGCAGAAGTTTGGTGAGCTACAAACCCAAGCCATTCAAATGATGGATAAAGCGGGTTATAAATAACAGACTGTCAGTCGCTAAGCGGTTGGTTTTTAGCGATTAGATGTTTAGTCATCTAGCATCTAATCGCGTCATTATGCGTATGACACGGTAACAACTTATGATAACAATGCCAGAAGCGTCTGCTAAACAAGACAATACTGTCAATGAAGCTAATAACGACAATAATAGCCCGTCTATCAGTCAAGACCATGTCGTCTGCAAACGTATCCTCTCAAAATCAGTCTTAGGACTGATTTCGTTGTTTATGCTCGTACCGATTTTAATCGTACTATTATCGTGGACGCAGCCGGTCGCTGATATTTGGACCCACATGCGCGAATATGTGTTGCCGCAAGTGTTAAAAAATACCGTTATTCTATTGCTGATGGTGACGGTGATTTCCGGCATTATCGGGACCGCACTTGCGTGGGTCACCAGTATGTACCGCTTCCCTGGACAGCGGTTTTTTGCCTGGGCGCTGATGTTGCCATTAGCGATGCCCGCTTATGTCTTAGCATTTGTTACCGTCGGTATCGTTGATTTTAGCGGACCGCTGCAAACGGCTTTAAGAGAGTCAGGCTTTACCACCGCTATCCCATCGGTGCGTAATGTGTGGGGTGCAGGTTTAGTATTGTCATTGGCATTTTATCCTTATGTTTATTTGTTGGCGCGCCAAGCGTTTTTATCGCAAGGTAGGCGAGCGATTGAAGCGGGGCAAATGCTCGGCTTAAGTCGTAGCAAGGTGTTTTTTCGGCTGGCGTTACCACAAGCGCTACCGTGGGTCATTGGCGGCTTGTTACTTGCCAGTATGGAAACGCTTGCAGATTTTGGCGCAGTATCAGTCTTTAATGTGGATACTTTTACGACGGCGATTTATAAAGCATGGTTTGGCTTTTTTAGTTTAACCACTGCTGCGCAGTTGGCCGCGTTATTAATCGGCGTGGTCTTTATCGTCGTCTTGTTTGAGCAGTATTGGCAAGCCAAGCGTGGCAATACCATCACTCAGGGTAGCAGTAAGCGTTTTGAAGCCAGTAAGCCTGCGAAGTGGGGCATGGCGCTACTTTGTATACTGGTGTTTTCGATAGCGTTTTTGATTCCGTTTTTGCAGCTGCTTTATTGGACCACTTTAAATTTCCAGCAAGACTTCGATGCGCGTTATATTGATTTTGTTAGCAATAGTCTTATGGTTGCCAGTATGACCACCATATTTATCGCATTTTTGGCAATTATTATTGCGTGGGTCAAGCGTCAATATCCAGATAAATCGACCAAACTCATGACTACCTTAGCCAATTTGGGCTATGTGGTGCCGGGTACGGTCTTGGCGGTTGGGATCTTTATTCCGATTGCGTGGCTTGATAATCAGCTGATAGCTTTTGGTATTACCTCAACGCAGTTTTTTTCTGGCAGCGTGATTGTGATGCTGCTCGCCTTGTCGACACGCTTTATGACCGTGAGCTTTCAGCCGGTCGACCGTCAGCTACAACGCTTGACCGTCAATCAAGAAGCGGCAGCGAAATTACTCAGTGATAGCCCATATCAGCGCTGGCGGCAAGTGATGCTACCCGTACTTAGCCCTGGGGTGTTGACTGGGTTATTAATGGGCTTTGTCGAAGTGATGAAAGAGATGCCGATTACTTTGATGACGCGGCGACAAGGCTGGGATACGCTGGCAGTACGAGTATTTGAGATGACCAGTGAAGGCATGTGGGGACGCGCCGCCTTGCCAAGTTTGTTGATTGTGCTGGTTGGTCTTATCCCTGTTTGGGTATTGCTGCGTCAAAGTGATAAACAAGGTTAAACGCCTTTATCATTAAGCAACCATAATCAAAGCGCTATGATCAAAGAGCCTTAATCAAAAAGCCCTAGTTAAACAGTCTAGTTAAAACAGAAGTATTTTAAAAAGCCCTATTAAAAACCGCGTCAATAAAAGGTTTTATTCACTAATAGCTTACTGGTACCGTCTATGTATACTGACTTGATGAACGATTCAACCAATCCAGCAGCGTCTAAATCCGTTAAGGTGGGCGGCAAGCCAAGACCGGAGCATGTGAAAAAACCACCGACGACTTTATTAACCAAAGCTCAAGTAGCAAAGCTGCAAGCAGATAGAAGCTTGCCTAAAAATACAGCAAAACAAAATATATTAAAACAAAGCATATCAAAACAAGGCACTTTAAATCAAAGCGTTATAAATCAGTCTGTCTTAAATCAAGAAGCAGCAGAACAAAACCACTCGCAAGATAACCAAGCTATTAAAGCATCGACTAACAACACGAGCGCTGATGACGCTTATTTTAGCGTGCAAGATTTAATCGTTGGCTATGACGATACGATTATTGTTAATGGTTTGACGCTCGATTTACAGCAAGGCGAAATTGGCTGTTTTTTAGGTTATAGCGGCTGCGGTAAAACTACGGCATTAAGGGCAATTGCCGGTTTAGAGCAAAGCCGCGGTGGCAAAATTCGCTTAAGCAATCAACGTCTGACCGAGCAGACAACGCGCACCAAATTTGCGGTCGCGCCAGCAAAGCGCGGTATGGGCATGGTCTTTCAAGATTATGCGTTATTTGGACACTTAAGCGTGGCAAAAAATATCGCTTTTGGTCTTAATAAGTGGTCGGCGGCCGATAAAAAAGCCCGCGTTAAAGAAATGCTAGAGCTTGTCGAATTGACGGAACATGCCGATAAACGTCCTAACGAGCTATCGGGTGGTCAGCAGCAGCGCGTGGCATTGGCGCGTGCATTGGCACCAAAGCCTAAACTCTTGCTGCTTGATGAGCCGTTTTCCAATTTGGACGTGGTACTACGTGAATCACTGGCGATGAATGTCCGTGATATCCTTAAACGTACCAATACCACCGCTATTTTGGTCACCCATGATCAAAACGAAGCCTTTGCTTTAGCGGATAAAGTCGGGGTCATGAATAAAGGTAAATTGGTCCAGTGGGCCACGCCAAGTGAGCTATATCATGAGCCAATCAGCCCGTTTGTCGCTGAGTTTGTCGGCGAAGGGGCAATGATAGACGGCATCATCAAAGAAGGTCATGTCGAAACCGCACTTGGTGATATTTATCGGCGCATGGAAGTCTATGACGAGTTAGGGCAGCCACTATATTGCGAGTACGATTATCCAAACGGCACACCGATTAAGGTCTTGGTACGGCCTGATGATATCGTCCATGATGATGAAAGTACGCAGACGGCGTTGGTCGTCGGACGCGTCTTTCGCGGGGCAAACTATCTATATCGCTTACAGCTTGCCGACGGTCAAACCGTATTGTCCTTAGTTGCCAGTCATCATAACCATGAGATTGGCTCGCAAATTGGTATCTTGCCTATCCTCGAGCATGTAGTAGTGTTTGATGAAAAAGACATCAATGCTACCACCTGGTCAGAGTACGATAGATCCGAGCGCGTGGAAGAAATCAGATAGTTAGCAGTTTTAAAGTTAACGCTGCTCTTTAAGCGTAGCGAGAGCCTTAAACTTGGCGCGTTGCCAATATATGCAAATAGCGCCCAAGCCATTTATACGGCTCGAGTTGTGAGTAGCGTAGCTCCATACGTATAACGGCTTCAGGGTCATTGTGACCGCCACGTTTGAGCGGCGCATAATCGTGAAATACGCGCAAGCCACTGGCAAGTATGGTTTGATACTCATGCGAATTTAGCCAAGAGTCGACTTCTTCTTTAGCGACCGGATGGTTGGGCGTGAGGCTTTTTTTATTGTCTGCTTTATACTCGCTGTTATCTAATAAGTTAAAATTACCCATAATAAGATTGCGATAATCAAAACTCGCCGGATTATAAAAGCACAGCGAGAGCGCGCCATGTTCAGTTAAGTGCTTATCAAAAAAATCCATCACCGCAGCAGGCTCTGCCAACCATTCAAGCAGCGCATGACACATAATCAAATCAAACTTTTCCGTGTTACTCGCGAGTTTTTCTTCAAGCGCTTGATACGGACAAATATACCACCTAATATCTAAATCCTTTTCGACGCTTTCAGCGTTTGCTTGCGCTTTCTCCAGCATATTGGCTGAAATATCATTGATAACCAGCGTATGTCCTTGACTGGCAAGCTCAATGGCAATCTGTGCCAACCCTGCGCCGACATCTAGTATCCGTAACGGTCGCCCAAGCGTCTGACTCATCTGTGCACAATAGGCAAAAATATCACGGCGCAATACAGCCAGACGAATGTCGCCCTTTAAGCCGCCGTAGACTTTTTTTTCAAAGTGGTCGGCAATCGCTTCAAAGCTGCGGTCTGTGCGCGTATCAGATTGTGCAATGGGCGGTGTGATAGCTTGTTTGCTTGGCTGGCTAGTTGCGTGATGAATGGATGGACTGCTTGCTTGGCTCTCTTTTTGTTTCATAAAGTGCTCTGTTTTATCTAAAATATTTACAGGGGTTGTTTATAACTTTTATTGGATTTTAATAGGGTTTTAGCGTATAAATAATAGGGTTGAAGCATAGTCTTTTATTAAAGTATCTTAACTAAGCTGCACTTGTCCATTGCCTAGGATTTTAGGCAATTTTCTGTTTATTACTGCTAAGGATAGCAATCATGGTCTTACCCAATTCATCCATTATAAACAAACCCGCCATGACGCGTGGTCTATTATCGATCGCCATTGCCAGTAGCTTATTGCTTGTTGGTTGTAATGACGATGATAATGATCATTACGTTTCAGCGCCGTCTGCTAGCGCTAAATTTATAAAAACCTTTACGGCAAATGATATCAATAGCAGTATTGGTTTGGGAAGTACAGCAACGCCTGTTGCTAAGTGCGGTGTTACCATAGAAAAAGTCACTTATGATACCAAAGGCGCTGCCGATGAAGATACCAATGCTACAGCCGCTTTGATGCTACCGACTGGCGACGCGGCCGAATGTAAAGGTGATCGTCCTGTCTTATTATACGCGCATGGTACGACAACGGATAAAGGCTATGACTTTGCCCAAGTCGGCAATGCTAAAAATCCAGCAGTAGGAGAAGCAAACTTAATCGCCGCAAACTTTGCCGCCCAAGGTTATATCGTCGTCGCACCTAACTATGCAGGCTACGATGAGTCGAAGCTTGACTACCATCCTTATTTGGTAGCCCAGCAGCAGTCAACCGACATGGTTGATGCGCTAGACAGCGCGCGTAACATTATCGAACGCAAAAAACGCGCCAATGATCCCAATTACAGCAAAATTGATGATTCGGGTAAGCTGTTTTTGAGTGGCTATTCGCAAGGTGGGCACGTCGCTATGGCGACCGCACGTAAGCTAGAGCAACAAGGTAAACCTATTACTGCCATGGCACCAGCATCAGGCCCTTACGCTTTAGCAGCGTTTGGTGATTTTATATTTGCAGGTAATGTCAATCTTGGCGCAACTCGTTTTGCACCACTATTAGCGATAGGATTACAGAAAAAATATCCTAATATTTATAGCAGTCGATCAGAGATATTCAGTGCTGATTATGCTAATACTCAATTTCCAAGTTTACTAAATTTTGAAGAGTTAGTCGCAGCTGGACAACTTCCTAGATTTGCCTTGTTTGAAGCCAAACCTACTAGTGACCCTTTACTAAATCAATTACCCGATAGTGAACTGCCTTTTGCCTTTTTAGGATTCGCTGCTGAAAAATATTTGATAAAAACTGATTTTCGAGCTATGTACATGGCAGATGCGTTACGAAACCCTGATAGTCTAACGTCGACAACACCGACGGGAATGCCCGCTGCCAATCCAAAAAGTAATATTCGTAAAGCATTAAAAGATAATGATCTTCGTGGTTATAAACCTAAGGTGCCAACATTATTATGCGGTGGTCATCGTGATCCAACCGTGTATTACGATTTAAATACAGGGTCAATGTTAGCTATTTTAAAGCAATATAACGATAATAACTCAGCAGCTAATCTAAATATAACGGTATTAGATGTTGATAATAGCGATGAAGCAAATAGAGGAGTGCCTACTATTGCACCTTTGAGTCAGTCGGCCCTAGCTAATCCATGGTTGCAGAACAGTACTATTCCTAATATCCAAACTCGCTTTAACGATAGTGTTACCGATGCTGGCAATAGCTTTTTATCTAGCTATCACGGTGGTCTAGTGGCTACTTCTTGTACTGAGGCTACTCGTGAATTCTTTGAGCAAAATTTTAACCAATCGTAAGATTGTTTAAGTTTGAGTCTAATATTCATACTAATAATGAAAACTGTATCCCTTGGATACAGTTTTTTTATGGATGGTGTATCAAAAAGTATGCTGGGGTAATAAAGGAAGGGTGACAGCCGAGGCAAGATGATATATTTGAGGTTATGAAGACACAAATACAGATCAATTGCCCCGACTGTCACAGTCCCAGTTTAAAGAAAAATGGCAAAAAAAGCTATGGCAAGCAAAACTACCAATGCAAAGCCTGCAAGCGTCAGTTCATTGGTGATCATGCCTTAACTTATAACGGCTGTCACTCTAGAATAGAAGATAAAATACGGCTAATGACAGTGAGAGGCTGTGGCATTAGAGACATTGCTATTATAGCCTCAGTTAGCATTGGTAAAGTGCTAAGCACCATAAGCTCATCCGTATATAAGATTGCGCCTAAGCAGAGCTACTATGAACGCTTAGAAGTTGATGAGTTCTGGACTTACGTGTATCGCAAGAAACGTAAAGTCTGGCTTATTTATGCTTATGACCGTGCTACTAATGAGATTGTCGCTTATGTCTGGGGCAAACGTGACCTAAAAACGGCTAAGAAGTTAAGAGCACGTCTTAAGCAACTTAAAGTGAGCTATGACTCTATTAGTATGGAGAATTGGGATAGCTTTATAACGGCTTTTAAACCAGATCATAAGCGAGTTGGCAAACAGCATACGGTAGGTATAGAAGGTAATAACTGTCGCTTGAGACACCGATTACGTCGAGCGGTTAGAAAGACTTGTTGCTTCTCAAAAAAGCTTGATAATCACTTCAAAGTGTTTGATATGGTGTTCTTTTACATCAATTATGGTTACGTCTGATGCCGGCATACTTTTTAGAACACCACCCAATTATTAAAGTCGTTTTTATCGTTATCACTAAAGATAAAAACATGTGCTAATCAGCTGTTTTGCTTGATTTTAATAGCATCTACAATCCCCTAAATAGACAAAAATGTGTTAAAATAGCTTCTTTAATTAAACGTTATTTTTAACAAAAACCGTATCGCCATTTTCCTATTGTTTAGCCTGTTTGATAACGCTTTTTATAGTCTGTACATCATGGATATTGACGCTTTTTAGCGCCTTTATTTTTGTACAACTATCAGCATTTTTAACCGAGCCAAATACTAGAAAAAGAATGTAAATAAAGGAGTGTATATGAGCGACTCGATCAGTCCTATTGCCATCGTGGATGAATTAAAGCAGTCCTATCTGGATTATGCGATGAGCGTGATCGTCTCGCGCGCGCTGCCTGATGTGCGTGATGGGTTTAAGCCAGTGCATCGCCGTGTGATGTATGCGATGCATGTATTGTCTAATGATTATAACAAACCGTATAAAAAATCAGCACGTGTGGTTGGTGATGTCATCGGTAAATATCACCCACATGGTGATAGTGCAGTTTATGATGCAATTGTGCGGATGGCGCAGGACTTTAGCTTGCGTTATCCGATGGTTGATGGGCAAGGTAACTTTGGCTCGATTGATGATGATCCACCGGCGGCGATGCGTTATACCGAAGTGCGTATGACCAAGCTGACCCACCAAATGCTAGCGGATTTGGATAAAGATACGGTTGACTGGGAAGACAACTACGATGGCTCTGAGCGTATGCCAAGCGTCTTGCCTGCACGTATTCCAAACTTATTGGTCAATGGCGCAACCGGTATTGCGGTTGGTATGGCGACCAATATGGCACCGCACAACCTGACTGAGGTGATTAATGCCTGCTTAGCGTATGCCGAAAACCCGCAAATATCAGCCGAAGAGTTGATGTCGCATATATCAGGGCCTGACTTTCCTACCGGCGGTGTGATTTATGGTCGGGCGGGTATTTTAGACGCTTATCGCACGGGTAAAGGCCGCTTGCATGTACGCGGTCGCTATATCATTGAGCCAATGAGCGATACGGGCGTCAACCGTGACCGTGAGCGCATTGTCTTTACTGAAGTGCCTTATCAAACCAATAAAGCCAAACTGATTGAGCGTATTGCTGAGCTGGTACGCGATAAAAAAATCGAAGGCATTACCGAGATTCGTGACGAGTCTGATAAAGACGGTATGCGTATCGCCATCGATTTGCGCCGCGGTGAAACGGCAGAAGTGATCGTTAATAATTTATTCTTGCAAACGCCGCTCGAATCTAGCTTTAGTATCAACATGGTGGCGCTCGATAACGGGCAGCCAAAGCTGTTGACGTTACGCCAGCTCATCGCTGCCTTTGTCCGTCACCGTCAAGAGGTGGTGACGCGCCGTACCATTTTTGAGCTAAATAAAGCCCGCGTTCGTGGTCACTTATTAGAGGGCTTAACCGTTGCTCTAGCCAATATTGACGAGATTATTGCGACGATTAAAGCCTCTGCAAACCGCGGCCTTGCTCGTGAAAACTTACTCAATAATACATGGGGTTCAGGTAGCGTCGTTGCGATGCTAACCGCGGCAGGTAGCCAGTCGGTACGTCCAGACTTTATCGAAGGCGAAGACCCAAAAGCGCCGTTTGGTCTGATTGACAATCAAGAAAGCTATCGCTTATCCCTTGAGCAGGTCAATGCCATTTTAGACATGCAGCTGCATCGTCTGACGGGTCTTGAGCAAGATAAATTGACCGAAGAATATCAAGATTTATTACGTGAAATTGCTCATTTAGAGTCAATTCTTGGTGATTTTGATAAATTAATGACCATTATCTCTGATGAGATGATCGAGATTCGTGAAAACTTCGGTGATGAGCGTCGTACCGATATCATTGATTCCCGTATGGACTTTAATCGTGAAGATCTGATCCCAGAGCAAACCGTTGTGATGACAGTATCGCGTACGGGCTATGCAAAAACGCAGCCGATTGATGATTATGTCGCGCAAAAGCGTGGCGGTAAAGGCAAATCTGCAACCGCGATGAAAGAAGATGATGTGATCGATCATTTAGTCGTGACCTCAACGCACGCAACGGTATTGTGTTTCACCGACACAGGCCGTGTATTTAGCTTACGTGGTTTTGAAGTGCCGATTGCCAGCCGCGGTTCGCGTGGTCGTCCGTTAGTGAATTTGATTGGTTTAAATGCTGATGAAACGGTCACCACGATATTGCCAATACCGCAAAATACCGCGGATGTGAGTGGGCATTTTGTCTTCTTTGCCACGGCAAATGGTACGGTTAAGCGTGTTGAGCTTGAACAGTTTGCCAATATTCGCTCGAACGGTTTGATTGCCGTTGGCCTAGAAGATGATGATAAATTGGTCAGCGCCCGTATTACCAATGGCAGTCAAGAAGTGATGTTATTTGCTTCGAGCGGTAAAGCCATTCGTTTTGATGAAAACGACGCGCGCGTGATGGGCCGTACTGCTAAAGGTGTGCGCGGTATGCGTCTGGCCGCCGATGAATTTATCAAATCGCTGGTGGTTATCGAAGATGATGTGCGCGAAATCCTCATTGCTTGTGAAAACGGCTTTGGTAAACGTACCTTTGTCGAAGAGTTTAATACGCAAAATCGCGGCGGTGGCGGTGTCATTGCTATCAAAACCAGCGCCCGTAATGGCGCCTTGGTTCGGGCGACCAAGGTTGAGCCTGAAGACGATATTATCTTAATCTCGGATAAAGGCACGCTGGTTCGTACGCCCGTTGAACAAGTGGCAAGCTCGGGTCGTAATACCCAAGGCGTTACCTTGATTCGTCTGTCAAAAGATGAAAAACTGGTGGCCATGGCGTGCGTTGAGAACGAAGAGGGCGACGACGAGTTGGTCGAGGCAATGAAAGAAGATGGTACTTTTGGCGTAGAGGGTCAAGAACAAATCGATATTGATGCCGAAACGGGTCATGCGACAGTGACCGACGTCAACGATGTTATCGATATTGCCAATGACTATACGTTAGATGACGAAACGTCGACTGATACCGCAGATGAAAACACCGACGATGACGAATAACTACTTCAGTTGTTAGCTTTTTAGTTTAGTGAGTAATACTGCTCTAGAATAAGCCTCTGACGTCATCGTTGGAGGCTTTTTTCTGAGCGCTGTTTATTCTTACAGCGTGTTTTTTAGCTTTTAACTTTGTATGCTTAGCTTCTATAAAATTATGATAAATAATATCTATTAAGCGCTATTTTTTAAGGCCGTTGTTATGCTTACGACCAATCAAACTTTTCAGGGAACGTTAGCGGCAATATCATCGAGTTTTTTATTCTCGATGATGTTTTTGTTTGGGTTATTTATGCTGCCATTGTCAGGGACGCAGGTAGCATCATGGCGCATATTGATGATGCTGTTGAGTTTGCTTATATTGGTCAGCTTTACTAAGCAGTGGCAACATGTCTTTGACTATTTAAAAACCTTAAAAACGCCAAAAGAATGGCTGATATTTATCTTGCCGACGCCGATTTTGGGTGGGCAAATTTGGCTATTTATGTGGGCGCCGGTCAATGGCTTTGGGCTTGACGTCACTTTGGGCTATTTTTTATTGCCGCTGGTGATGATCATATTGGGGCGCTTTTTTTACTATGAGCATATGAGCGCGCTACAGTGGTTAGCGGCACTGTTGGCCGCTTTAGGTATCGGTCATGATATTTGGCAATATGGCACCATCTCTTGGGTTACGTTGTTTGTCTGCTTGGGTTATCCGCCTTACTATCTGCTGCGGCGTAAGCTTGCCGTACCGCCGATTACTGGTTTGTTGTCAGATTTGACCTTGCTGACGCCAGTGGTACTTATTATGTTATACAGCAGTGGCGGCTTTAGCGTGGCGGCACAAAACATGAAGTTTTGGTATTTATTACCGCTGCTTGGCGCGTTTAGTGCGCTTGCGATGTCATTGACCATGATTGCGAGTAGTAAATTACCCGTCTCGTTATTTGGTGCCCTAAGTTATGTAGAACCAATGCTATTGTTTGTGTTATCTATCACCGTGTTAAACCAGAGCATTGAGGAAGGCGGCTCGTTATTTATGTACGGCATGATTACGCTGGCGCTATTTATTATGATTGCTGATAGTGTGATGGGTTATCTTCGTCGCCGCCGCGACAACCATTTGCATGGCTACCGCGAGCCACAAGTGGGCGGTTTTCCGCCGCGTCGCCGCTTGATAAATTACCGTATCGATGGGGTGTTAGCCGCACATCGTTTCCGTAAGATGCGTCGTTATCAAAGGAAACTCGATAGCATACAGCGTAAAATCGAGCAGCTTGATAGCAAATAAATCTTTACATGTATGGCAAATGAATAAACCTGATTTTTAAATGAACAGACGGATTAGGCCAATGTATTGCGTATCTATGCCGACTTTGACATAATGCTGAGCATGAGATACAGAAGCGTTTATCTTAATTTTATTTAGTTAAAGGATATAGTCACAGCACTTTTAAACCGCTACGGTGTTGCCCACCCTAGATGTACTCAATGTACTATCTGCGGTCGGTCACCTTGTAGCGATTCTAAAATTCCTTGACTATAGATAAAAATTTCTATCAACAATAGAGCTGATAGACAAAAGGCCTCCGACGTTCGCGTCTGAGGCTTTTGTTTTTTTTCAAAATTGCCAAGGACGTGCGCTTATTTTTAAAGGCAATTGTTATGCTCCTCACCAATCAGACGTCGCAAGGCACCATCGTTGCAGTCGCCGCAAACTTTTTATATGCAGGGTTGTTTTTATTTGGTCTGTTGATGCAGCCGTTATCAGGGACACAAGTTGCTGCTTGGCGCGTGCTGATGATGCTACTCAGTTTGGTGTTACTGGTCAGTGTGCTGAAACAGTGGCAGCATATTTTTGATTATTTAAAAACCTTAAAGACGGCAAAAGAGTGGTTTTTATTTATCATTCCCACGCCGATTTTGGGTGCGCAAATCTGGATATTTATGTGGGCGCCGGTCAATGATTTGGGGTTGGAGGTGACATTAGGTTACTTTTTATACCCGATGATTATGATTGTCGTGGGGCGCTTTTTTTATAATGAAGACATGAGCTTGCTGCAATGGCTTGCGACCATTTGTGCGGCGCTCGGTATTGGCTATGATGTGTGGCAATATGGCAGCATTTCTTGGGCGACTTTATTTGTCTGTTTGGGTTATCCGCCTTATTATCTGCTGCGGCGTAAGCTTGCCGTACCGCCCATCACCGGACTTATCTCGGATTTGGTATTATTAACGCCGGTGGTGTTGGTGATATTATACTTAAGCGGCGGTTTTGAGCTGGCGTTCGCGACCGATAAGTTTTGGTATCTATTGCCGCTACTCGGTATTATTAGTACGGCGGCGATGGCGCTGACCATGGTTGGCAGCCAAAAGCTACCCGTGTCGCTATTTGGCACGTTATGCTACCTTGAGCCGATATTTTTATTTATATTTTCCATCACCATTTTGCACCAAAGTATCAATGACGGCGGCTCGCTGTTTATGTATGGCATGATTGTCATCGCGCTGCTGATTATGATTGCTGATAGTGCGCTTGGCTATTTGGCACGTAAGCGTCACGACCGCCTGCAAGCGTACAATGAGCCACAAGTCGGCAGTTTCCCGCCGCGCCGCCGCCTAAAAAATCGCCGTATTAAAGGGGTTTTGATTGCGCATCGCTTTCGTAAAATTAGAAAATATCAGCAAAAAATAGATAAGATAACGCGTAAAATTGAAGAGCTACATGCCAAATAAAACTGTCCTGCCAAGAAGCTAAATTAAACTTAGCAGATGTTGTTTTTCATTATATTTTTCGTTATTGCTCTACATAGTTTCTGTATTAAAGGGCGATTAATTGCGCTATTATCGACAATAAGGGCGCCTTGCTCAATCATGTTTCGTAACGTTCAATTGTGCTCAATAAAAGTCAATAGTGAAGGGCGGGCGTAGCCTATTAATATATGTCTTATTTAAGATTATCGCTTATTCACATTTTAACTAGGATGGTTTATGTTACATCTTCATCATTTAGCAAACTCACGCTCGTTTCGTATTTTATGGCTATTAGAAGAGCTTGGACTCGATTATAAATTGACCTGCTACGAGCGCAACAAGGCTTATCGCGCCCCAGACAGTTTAAAACAAGTACATCCGCTCGGTCATGCGCCCATATTAGAGGTAAACGATCGTGCGCTCGTCGAGTCGGGATTTATCATTGAGTACTTGCTTAAGCATTACGATAAAGAACGCCAATTCAAGCCTGCTGATGACAATGAAGCGGCATGGGATGCTTATACGTTTTGGCTACATTTTGCAGAAGCGTCACTCATGCCGCCATTGGTCATGCGTCTGGTCTTTACCAAAGTGGTTGAGCAATCGCCGATGCTGATCAAACCTGTGAGCAAAAGCATTCGCAATCAGGTGGAAAAAAGCATGATTAGCAAAAGTTTGGATACAATGCTGGCCATGATGGAGCAACATCTGCAAGATAATCATTGGTTTGCAGGCGCAGAGTTCAGTGCCGCGGATATTCAGATGCATCTTGCGGTCGTCGGTGCCAATGCGGGAGCAGGTTTAGATAGCAGTAAATATGCCAATATCTTAAACTGGCTAAAACGCTGTGAAGAGCGCGACGCCTTTAAACGTGCAGAAGAAAAAGGTGGGCGTTTAAAATTTTAGATGCAGCACACTTCATCATTAATAAATGACTGAATTCATATTAAAATAAAGGTTTTGTTTATTTATAGACAAAACCTTTTTTAGGATAAAAAATGACAGACTTAAATAAAACAAACAACCAGAAGACGGATGCTGGTGCGGTTACCGAACAACCCATTAATATGGCTGAAGGTCATAGCAATAACCAGCAAGTCTCTATCAAAGCGTGGTCACAAAAGCTGCTGGTAGTACTCCTATGTCTTGCGAGCTTTTATGGTGGCTGGAAATCCTATGAATCTAATATGGTCAATGAATGTACGGCCAATGGCGGTAAAATGATTGAGGGTCAAAGAACCATGCTATGCCAGTCTTTATAAAGTCGTCTTTATAAAAACATCACTATAAGAACGTCGCTATAAAAAGTATTTAGATAAAGAGTTTGCCTATGTTAAAGCTTACCTTTTTGGGCACCTCAGCGGGCGTGCCAACCAAGCAGCGTAATGTTACCGCATTAGCTGTTGAGTCTCTTAATCCCTATGCCTCAAACACCCAAAACACGACTCAATCTAAAAAATCACGGCCTTGGGTGTTGGTTGACTGCGGCGAAGGCACACAGCAGCAGCTCTTACATACTAAGTTATCTTTACATCAGCTCCAAGCAATTTGCATCACTCATGTGCATGGCGACCATTGTTATGGTCTGCCAGGGCTACTAGCGAGTACAGCAATGTCAGGTCGCCGTGAGCCGTTAATCATCGTTGCGCCAAAAGCAATCGCCACGTTGCTTGAAGCGGTAACTTTGACGACAGAGCTATATTTTCCATTTGTTATTAACTTTATGGCGATAGAAGATTTGCTCTCTGAATCAGATGAGGGAAATAAAACTCAAGTAACGATTACACTAGACAATCAGCATCAGCTGACGATAGGTATTTATCCTTTATCGCATCGCGTGGCCTCTTATGGCTTTGCCATCACCCAAACTATCAGCCGCCGTGCGCTGAATACTGATAAATTGACAGCCGATGGTATTCCAGCAAGCGCGCTGTGGGGCAAGCTGCAGCAAGGCGAAGATGTTGTGACCGAAGACGGACGCACGCTTTATTCAGCCGATTACGTCGATAATAACAGTCAGCGCACAAAGGTTATGGTGGCGGGCGATAACGATACGCCAGAGTGCCTAAGTGCTGCGGTAGTCGATGCCGATTTGTTGGTACATGAAGCCACGTATACTCATGAGGTGTTAAATAAGATTCAGGCAAAAAATCCAGACTTTGATCCGATGCACAGTAGCGCGCAATCGGTCGGTCAATTTGCCCAAGAAAACAGCGTTAAAAATTTAATTTTGACCCATTTTAGCGCCCGTTATCAAAGATTTGATAATCCTCATAGTGATACGCCCAATATGGCGCATATCCGCTTGGATGCCCAAAGTGCTTATCAAGGCAATCTATGGTTAGCCGCTGACTTTGATCAATATATGGTGAATGGCGCAGCTGACTTAGTAAGCGCAGAAGAGGGGAGCCGCGTACAGTATCTAGGCTCTGCACGCGACAATCATTCATGACTTATAGTCATATTTAAGATTGATTGTCCTCAGCTGCTAATTGCATTTGTCCTATCCAGTAACGGCTAAATTGATAGGCCACGCGCCCCGAGCGGCCACCGCGCTCTGATGCCCAGCGTAACGCCGCTGCTCTAATGACGTCAGGCAGCGTATTATTTTCCTCTGCATGATGATTACTTTCTTTAACGTCATTCGCATTATCTAGCTTGCGGTTTGGCGAAAGTGATAAATAATGGCGCACAATATGTAAATACGTGTTTTGATCCATCGGGTGAAAGGACAACCATAAGCCAAAGCGATCAGACAAGGAGACCGTTTCGTCAATGGTTTCATAAGGGTTGACCTCGTCAGTCTGACCGTTATAAATATTGACATTGTCTTTCATCAACTGCGGCAAAAGATGGCGACGATTACTGGTGGCATAGACGAGTAGCTTGTCTTGCTCGGAATCCAGTGCGCCGTCTAACACACTTTTTAGCGTCCGATAACTTTCATCTTGACCGTTAAACGCCAAGTCATCACAGTACACCACATAACGGCAATCACAGTCCGCTGGTAGCGCATTAATCGCAGCGCGTATCTTATCAAGCATCCGCAGGTCATCGCGAGCGATTTCGATAATACGTAGCCCTTCGCTATGATAGGCTTGTAGCAGTGCCCGAATCAGCGATGACTTGCCAGCGCCGCGTGTGCCTGTCATCAGGACGTGATTGGCAGGATAGCCCTTTAAAAACTGGCGCGTGTTTTGTACCAGTTTTGCCTTTTGCGTATCGATACCATGCAAGTCATCTAAACTTAAAAACAAATTCACTGCCAACGGCTCCAGGTGCCCTTGTTGACCGCCAACCCAACGATAAGCAAGCTGGGCAGGATCAATCTCGATAGTTGGCGTGACCTGCTCTTGCAAATACTGCTCAAGTAAATTTAATACATGGTCGGGTAGGGCGTAATTCATAACAGGCGTAGTAGATTGGGGCATAATACATAGTCGCTTATAATTTAGTTACTTATAATCATAAAAATGGCAGATTGCCTATTACATCTATCAAGTACATGCATCGAGGCAGCACTTATCATGAAAAATAGTGCCAGTAATCAAGCTGCAATTCAAGCAAAGCCAAAGCAAGACTTGGCAAAACAAACGTTGCAAACGGATGCGCAGCAAATTCTGCCTGTATTGACCATAGCATTCTTGGACTTGAAGTATAATAAGATAACACATCAGCGTATCAGTCAGCAGAGTGTCACTAATGTGCTTGAATATCAAGGTTTAACACGCGCCAAGCATCCCCAGTTTGGTGAGGCCATGATGAAATGGCAATTAAGTACCGATGCTCATCGATACGGATCTGATTTATCTTATGAGGCCGACGTTCTAAAATCTATCAATCAGTTCTCGAACCATCAGGGTAGATTTTCTTCTATCGCGCCGCCGCTATTAGCCAGTCATCATTTACAGCTACAAGTATTAAATAACAGTCAAACACTCACCATTGTTGTTATGCCAAATTATGCCAACGGCAGTGTCGCGCGCTATTTAAGGCAAAGCCTGACTGCCGAGCAAAAGCAGCAATTAATCATTCAAGCAGCAAAACTTATTGCCAATTTGCATCACATAGGTTGGCTGCATAATGATATTAAGCCGAGTAATATTTTGCTAGATGCTTTCGTGCCAAATCATAGGGCTATTGGCGGTATCGTACCTAATTTATTATTAACTGATTTTGCTTTGGCAGAACCCATTGATAATGGTATTACTCAAATAAATAAGAAAAATAGTACGGAAAATAATGCTGGCACGCCCGCTTACCTTGCCCCTGAACGCTGGCAAGGGCAAGGCGCAACGCTGCAAAGCGATATTTATGCGTTTGGGATAATGCTATATGAAATATTGGCAGGCGAGCGACCGTTTAAGATTGATAATCCGAGTGGTGCGCCGTTAAGAGAATGGGCGACTCAGCATTGCCAACAGCCAATTGCAACATTGCCGTTAGAGTATAGGCGCTATCAACGTATCATCAATAAAGCGTTGGCGAAGAGAATTGAAAAACGTTATCAAAGTATGGAAGAAATCGTGATGGATTTAGAAAGGTTATAATCATGAACGCTAAATGCTAGACACAAAAAAACCTGCTAAAAAGCAGGCTTTAATATTTGGTCTAAGATGTACTATCCGAAAATGGTGGGGCTGGAGAGACTCGAACTCTCACACCTTGCGGCGCCAGAACCTAAATCTGGTGCGTCTACCAATTCCGCCACAGCCCCATTTTCGTTACTCTATCATCAAAGGCAGTTAAATTCAAATGCCATCGAGATAGTTAACTGATTCGGTAGTGCGTCTCAGTGGTTGGCTATTATATAGAGTTTGAATCGTTTGGCAACCCCTATTTGCGATTTTTTTTAATTATTTAGCAATTATTTTCGATGTATTTCATAAAATACTGATATTTATAGGAATTTTTTATAATGATTTCTGGTTTTAATTTCAATTATTTTGCTCTGATGCGGTAATCTCTAATTGCTGTAATTTGCGGGTCAAAGTATTGCGCCCCCAACCCAGTAAGTTGGCGGCGGCTATCTTTTTACCGCCGCTATGATTGAGAGCAGCTTTAAGCAATACACGTTCAAACTCTGGCGTTGCGGTTTGTAAAATATCGGTTTCACCAGTTTGTAAAGACTGCTCAGCCCATATAGCCAACGCTTGCTGCCAGCTTTGCTTATCATTCGTTTGGGTCAGTTGACTGTTCTGGCTGTTTTGCATGTTTTGATGCACGTGATATGCCGCATTGCTTTGTTGCTCTACATTAGGGGTAATATTGTCTAGCAGCTCTGGCGGCAAATCCTCAATCATAACGATGTCGCCCGTGGTCATTACCGTCAGCCAAAGGCAAACGTTTTCAAGTTGACGGACATTACCGCGCCACGCAAAAGATTGCATCATCTGAAGCGTGGTAGGATGCAGCTGCTTTTCGGCGCTATTTAATTGGTTGGCGGCGCGCTGCATAAAGTAGTTTGCTAATGCAGGAATGTCTTCAGGGCGCGTCCGTAAGGGCGGCAAGGGCATACGAATCACATTAAGGCGATAAAATAAATCTTCACGAAATTTGCCTTGTTTGACCAATTCTTCTAAGTTTTGGTGGGTAGCGGCAATGATGCGTACATTGACTTTGACCGGCTGCTGTCCGCCGACGCGAAAAAACTCACCGTTGGCCAATACGCGCAGCAGTCGCGTCTGGGTACTGTATGGCATATCGCCGATTTCGTCTAAAAATAGCGTGCCGCCGTCCGCTTGCTCAAAACGACCTTGCCGCGTCGTCGTTGCGCCCGTAAAAGCGCCTTTTTCGTGACCAAACAATTCCGACTCAATCAAGTCATGCGGTATCGCTGCCATATTCAGCGCGATAAAAGGTTGCTGCGCTCTTGGAGAATGCGCATGAAGCGCGCCTGCCACCAGCTCTTTACCTGTGCCTGATTCACCAGTAATTAAAACGGTAATAGGAGAATGCGCTAAGCGTCCAATCGCGCGAAATACCGTTTGCATCGCTTGTGATTGACCGATGATACCGCTCGGATTGTTATTAATACCGCTACCTGTTGGGTTTTTAGGTTTAGGTTTAGATTTAAGTTCGGTGGTCGTTTTGGTTTCCTTTTTAGCTTTCTTGACAGTCTTTTGAGCAGGATCATCTGCATGACTTGCTATTACTAAATTCGGCTGATAATTAATGGCTTTATAAATTGTGGCAACCGCTTCATCTAAATCAAAGGGTTTAGGCAGATATTCAAACGCGCCAGTTTGATAGCTATTAATAGCAGAGCTTAGGTCGGAATGCGCGGTCATAATGACAATCGGTAGCGTAGGAAAATGCTGATGTACCCAATCACTAAATGACAGACCGTCCATCATTGGCATACGAATATCAGTCAATATCACATCTGGCAGTTGGTCAACTGATACGCGCTGTTGCAAGATATCGTTCAGGCGCGTCCACGCTGCTTGCGCTTGGGTAAAGCCAATAACCGTTAAGCCTGCCTCTTCAAAGGTATCTGCCAATACCAAGCGCAGCGCCGCATCATCATCGATAAGCCACAATGTCGCGGGAGTAGCAGCAGGATTATTGCCCACGGTGACCATAGGGATTTGCTCATTGCTCGTAAGGTATTTTGTGTCATTATACTGAGTCATGGGTTTCGCCTGATAAGCAGTGAGAAATGGAAAATGAATATAAAATCTTAGCCTTAACGGTCAGCGCTTGGCTGAGAAAAAGGCAGGTAGAGGGTAAAGCGGGTTTGATTGTGCTGATAATGACTTTTAAAACTGCCGCTAAAATCTTGCGCTTGCTTTGAGCTAACGTCAATCATACCATGATGGCGGCTGATGATATCTTGGACGATGGATAAACCTAGACCTGTACCAGCTGCGCGGTTGGTCACCATCGGGAAAAATATCTGACCGATTAATGCGTCGTCTATCCCTGAGCCGTTGTCGGTAATGGTGATTTGCAAGACTTGTTTGTGCTGCAAGCTACCGATGGTATGCTGAAAAACAACCCGCGTTTGGATATGCAGCTTAGGTTGATAGTTATCATTAATATCAGAGTGTTTCTGCGCAATAGCTGATGGAAAGTTGCCAAACGTGGCTGGCGTATTTTGTTGCAGCGTTTGCTCAAACTCAGTCATCGATTCACATGCATTATTCATCAGGTTTAAAAACACTTGGATTAATTGATCTTTATCCGCGCATAACTCGGGTAACGATAAATCATAATCACGTTGTAGCATCACGTCTGGATATTGATGAATGATTAAAGCCAAAACGTGCTCTAGCGGTTCATGGATATTGAGCATTTGCCAATTTGGCAATTGATGAGAGCCAAGAAGCTGCCCAATCAACTGGGTCAGACGATCGGTTTCTGAGATGATAATATCGGTATAACTCCGCAGCTTTGTCGCATTCTTTGTCAGGTTATTTTCATCCGCTACATTCAAATTTTCATTCACAATAGCAGAAAATTCATTAAACTTAATAAATTGCCGCTGTAATAATTGCGCCGCCCCGCGAATACCTGCCAATGGATTTTTAATTTCATGGGCGACCGAGCGTAACATATGACGGGCGACGCTATATTGCTGCTGCTGGCGCTGTTCTTCTGAAATACGACTTTGCCGGTCTTTGCCCCATATCTCTATAATAAAATAAGACTGCTGCTCATCGCTAACGGGCGTCACGCTATAATCCACAGATAACGTCAGTCCGCCGTTTAGCTGGGTGTGTATAAGGTGATCATGATCAATAAACGGCTGTTGATAGTGTTTTGCTTGACTAAAACGCTCCGTCAAAGAGTAAGTTTTGTCTTCTCGATTATTATTCCTAATAAGACTGTCTTTCAACGTCAACTCATCGGGCGCAAGCAGGGTCAAGATTGATTGACCTCGCAAACGTCCGCTGCTAATGGCAAGCAGCTGCTCGGCTTGCGCATTTAGCCACCTAATGGTCAGCGCTTCATCAACGCATAAAATAGCGGTAAATAAATGCTGTAATATAAACGTCGAATCTGGGTTCGGTTTGGCAATGGACAAATCAGCCGTCATGGATAATGCCTAAAATTAAGCGATACTGGGGATAATATTTAACCATAAATCAACACACTAGCGCGGCAAAACTGGCGATTATCACAAAAAAAACGTACAATGCGCACAGCCAATTTATCTCTAGCAAGGTCAGCCATGCCCAACACTTCTACCGAGTCGCTTAATACGACTGTTACCACCTCATCAATTTCTACATCGTCAGCTTCTGCCTCATCAGCTTCTATGCCAAAAAACACTGCCACTATTTTTAATCCTGCAAAGCCAAATATAGCGCAAGAAAGCAGTCAGGCAGATGTCAGTCAAGCAAACACTAACCAGCCTTACCACCATAAAGCCAATCACAATCAAAACCGTAGTATTGAGCAAAGTAGCGATGTGACGTTAGCCAATTCAGCGACGATTGATGCGCCCGTGAACGCTGCGCCAAAGATTGGCTTTGTATCGCTTGGTTGTCCAAAGGCGCTGGTCGATAGTGAGCGCATTATCACCGAGCTTAGTCGTGACGGTTATCAAGTTGCCAGCGACTATGAAGGCGCAGACTTGGTTGTGGTTAATACTTGCGGTTTTATTGAGTCAGCCGTGCAAGAATCCTTGGACGCCATCGGTGAAGCGATTAGCAAAAACGGTAAAGTGATTGTCACCGGCTGCTTGGGTAAAGAGGCCGATAAAATCCGTGCCATGCACCCAGCTGTGCTATCGGTTACCGGTGCGCATGCTTATGATGAGGTAATTACTGCCGTCTCGCAGCATGTGCCCAAACCCAAGCGCGATATAGATAGCAACTATGATCCAAAGATAGATTTGATTAATGAGGCGGGGATTAAATTGACCCCCAGTCATTATGCGTACCTTAAAATATCAGAAGGCTGCAACCATCGCTGTACTTTTTGCATCATTCCAAGTTTGCGTGGCGATTTGGTTTCGCGGCCGATTGATAGCGTGATGAATGAAGCAATGGCGCTGAAAAGCGCTGGCGTGAAAGAGCTGCTGATTATCTCACAAGATACGTCTGCTTATGGGCTGGATTTAAAATATAAAACCAGCTTTTGGAATGGCATGCCGCTAAAGTCGAAATTTTATGACTTATGCCAAGCGTTAAATGATTTGGGTATTTGGGTACGCCTGCACTATGTTTATCCTTATCCGCATGTCGATAAAGTGGTTGAGCTGATGGGCGAGAAAAAACTACTGCCTTATCTTGATATTCCATTCCAACATGCTAGCCACAGTATTTTAAAAGCGATGAAACGTCCGGCGCATAGCGAAAATACTTTGGCGCGTATCAAAGCGTGGCGTGAGATTTGCCCTGATATTGTTATTCGTTCAACCTTCGTCGTTGGTTTCCCAGGCGAGACCGAAGAAGATTTTCAGTGCTTGCTTGATTGGCTGGTCGAGGCGCGCCTTGATCGCGTCGGTGCTTTTACGTATTCAGAAGTCGAAGGTGCGGTCGCCAATGATTTGCCAAATCATGTACCTGAAGACGTTAAGCAAGAACGCTATGAGCGTTTGATGACACTACAGCAAGAGATTTCGGCACAAAAGCTGCAAGAAAAAGTCGGTAAAACCTTGATGGTATTGGTCGATGAGATTGATGATGAAGAAGGCATCGCGATTTGTCGTAGTTATGCTGATGCACCTGAGATTGACGGTCACGTCTATGTCGATGATATCACCGCGCAAGTCAAAGTTGGACAGTTCCTAACCGTCACGATCGATGACGCCAGCGAATATGATTTGTTTGCCAGTTATAAAGGTTAGAGAGCCACAACGATAACCGAGTGAAAGTTGCCCAATCGTGGGCAGTTTTTGCTACAATTAGCGCAATTTGGCTTTTTACCTATTTGACATCGTTTTTGGCGCTTATTATGCCATTTAGGATAATTTGAAAGGGTAAGCTAAAGTCCAATGCAATTTGTGTTTTACCGCTTATTTTCATTATAATTTCATGCTAACAAGGTGACCTCATGTCTGACAAAAACCCGCGTTACTCTCGTATCTTGCTAAAACTTTCTGGTGAAGCCTTAGCTGGTGGCAAAGAGATGGGGATTGATACCGAAGTGCTCGATAAGATGAGCTTGTCTATCGCCCACTTACGCGGACTTGGAGTACAAGTCGGTATCGTCGTCGGCGGTGGTAACTTGTATCGCGGTGCCCAGTTGCAACAAGAAGGCTTGGTCGGCCGTGTCACTGGTGACCAAATGGGTATGCTAGCCACTGTGATGAATGGTCTGGCCATGCGTGATGCCCTCGAGCGCCGTAATATTAAAACGCGTTTGATGTCAGCATTGCCAATTGGCGAAGTCACTGAAAGCTATAGTAGCCGTAATGCCATTCGTTATCTTAAAAATGGCGAAGTGTGTATTTTTGTCGCGGGCACGGGCAATCCGTTCTTTACCACTGATACCGCCGCTTGCTTACGTGGTATCGAAATCGAGGCGGGCTTAATTCTAAAAGCGACCAAGGTTGATGGCGTTTACGATAAAGACCCAAGCCTCCATGCTGATGCCAAAAAATATGACGGATTAACCTTTGATGAAGTGCTCGAGCAAAAACTTGGCGTCATGGATTTAACAGCGATTGCTTTATGCCGTGAGCACAACGTCCCACTGCAAGTGTTTGATATGACCAAGCCTAATGCCTTATTAAACGTCATTATGGGCGAAAATGAAGGCACGCGCGTTTATCATTAAACGCTCACTTTATTTATAGATGACTAAATGATTATATGAATAAAAATCATTGATGTTGTAAGCATCAATCGTTGCATAGGATTTATACCTAACAGCTTTATACCTAACAATAATGAGTGATTTATCGACAGCGATAAATAAGGATACATGATGATTAAAGAGATTAAGCAAGACGGCGAAGCACGCATGCAAAAAACCTTGGAAGCGCTTGAGACGACTTTTAGCAAAGTACGTACGGGCCGCGCGCACCCAGGTATGTTATCTGGCGTGATGGTTAGCTACTACGGCGCCGATACGCCATTGAATCAAGTTGCCAGCGTCAACGTCGAAGATTCACGTACTTTACTGGTACAGCCATTTGAGCGTAGCATGGTGCAAGCGATTGATAAAGCCATTCGCGAAGCAGATTTGGGCTTAAACCCGATGACTGCTGACGTTATTCGTGTACCGATGCCAGCGTTGACCGAAGACACACGCCGCGATATGCAAAAACTTGCGCGTAGTGAAGCGGAAAACAGCCGCGTTTCTATCCGTAATATCCGCCGCGATATGATGAATGACATCAAAGAATTGGCAAAAGAGAAAGAAATTTCAGAAGATGACGAGCGCC
This sequence comes from Psychrobacter communis, assembly GCF_014836505.1. Classification (NCBI taxonomy): domain Bacteria; kingdom Pseudomonadati; phylum Pseudomonadota; class Gammaproteobacteria; order Moraxellales; family Moraxellaceae; genus Psychrobacter; species Psychrobacter communis. Next base: position 158,540 of record NZ_JACSQR010000001.1, on the reverse strand, counting down.
GCGCCAGTGATGATATCCAAAAAATCACTGACAAATATATTGAAACCATTGATAGCCGCTTGAGCAAAAAAGAAAGCGACTTGATGGAAGTGTAAACGATACTATAAAGTTGTTAGATTAATCTCCAAATAAAAAACTGGTTTCTTGCAAGTTGTATTTGTTAAGTGACCAGTTTTTTAGTTGCCAGCGTTTATGTTGTGAGGGTAATTCTAATGTCCTTAAATAGTTTTATCAATACTCTACAAGCTATAGCCGATACTCCTGAAGTAGAGACTGAACCTAAGAAGTATCCTATAGAAGAATATGTTACTAATGCAATCGCTTGTATGATGGAAGGCTTGCCAAATGATTTCTCTTTAGCTTATGTGAAATACAGTAAGAGCGTTAGCGAATCTGATGCTAATGTAATAAACATAAGTTATAAATATATCCTTAAGTCTGGACAGGAAGAAAGAGATTTTGATCCTGCGGATTATTTATATCCAGTAGGGTGTATCAATTCCATTATTGAGTATTATCCTTCTGATAACCCAAGCTGGAACTCTTTCATCATTGAGTTCACCCCACAAAGCTATGAAGCTAGATATTCTTAGTAAAGTGAAAATCAGTTCTCCTTTATTGCTGCAACTATATCAATACTAAAATGGCTATAAAATGTCTAAAGAAACCAATATAGAGCTCAAACCAAAACACATCGCTGTCATCATGGATGGCAATAATCGTTACGGTAAAATCAATCATTTAGGTAAAGGTCAGGGGCATATCGCTGGCAAAGATGCGCTAGACCCTATCGTCGAATACTGTGTCAGTACTGGTATTGAAGTCTTGACCGTCTTTGCCTTCTCTAGTGAAAATTGGCAGCGTCCACCGAGTGAAGTGGCACTGCTCATGCATTTGTTGAGCTTAACGATTAATGAGCAATTGCCGCGCATGCAAAAATATCGCATTCGCTTGCGTTTTATTGGTGATCGCAGTCAGCTTAGTGAAGACTTGCAAGCATTGATGTTAGATGCCGAGGCAAAAACCGCTGACTTTGAAGCGATGACCTTGGTAATCGCTATTAGCTACGGTGGTCAGTGGGATATTGCCCATGCTGCTAAGCAGTTGGCGCAGCGAGTCGAAGCGGGCAAGTTGCGCGCAGAAGACATCGATAAAGAGATGCTTGGCGGATATGTGCAATTAGCAGATGCGCCTGCGGTTGATATGTTGATACGCACGGGCGGCGAATACCGTTTGTCGAACTTTCTATTATGGCAATCTGCTTATGCCGAATTGTTCTTTACCCAAACCCTGTGGCCCGATTTTAAAGTCGCAGAGCTTGCAGCGATGATAGCAGAGTTTGCTCAGCGCCAACGCCGCTTTGGCAAAACCAGCGAACAAGTAGTGATAGAGCAGCAGAGTCCTTAAAATAATTTTAGCTAATAAGCGCTGTAGAAATAATTGCTTAAATCGTCCGCGAGGTTTGAATTACACTTGTTTGGTCTGTAATAAGCTGCTTTAATTGGCGTTAATCCTGTTTAATGGGCTATTATAGAGCGCTGTTATGCTAGATTTTGACCAAACATTTTTCGTTATATAAGGCTCGATAAGTATGTGGCAACGAATTAAGACGGCAATTGTTCTCGTTATTATCGTTGGTATTGCAATGTTTGCGAGCCAAACGCCTATTTTATTTGCACCGCTGCTAGCGATTGGCGTCATTATTGCCGCCCACGAGTGGACCAAACTGATGCCAAAGTGGCAGCAGCCTGCGTTGTTTGTGCTGTTGGTTTTGGCGCTGACCATCGTCTCGCTGATGTTTAAAGTCACCTGGCTGTTTTGGTGGGTAGCGTCACTCATTATCTGGCTGATGGCGCTGTCTTGGGTGCGAGTCTTTCCTACTCATACTAGCTGGTACGGTAAGAAATTAGCATTGATGGGCGCTATTATATTAACCGCTGCCATTACCGCTATGTTTTACTTATGGCAACTGTCCGCATGGTGGCTGCTGTATGTATTCTTATTGGTCTGGTGTGCTGATAGTGGCGCTTACTTTGTTGGGCGTAAGCTCGGTCGCCGTAAGATGGCGCCAAACGTCTCACCCAACAAAAGCATGGAAGGGCTAGCAGGCGGCTTGGTAACAGGTTTGCTTGTGGTCATCGTCATTAGTGTTTTTAAACTACAATTGACTGGCCTACCGTTAGTCGCTTTTGTAGCACTGTCAGCACTGACGATTTTGGCTTCTGTACTCGGCGATTTATTTGAGTCGATGCTCAAGCGCCGCGCTGACGTTAAAGATTCTGGAACGATTTTGCCAGGGCATGGCGGGGTACTTGACCGCATTGATTCGTTATTGTCTGCCACGCCGATATTTGCCCTTGGCTTTTGGGCGCTACAGCAGCTCGGTTTAATGGTCGTATAGCAATAACTAGTTTAAGAATAAAAAGTCTAAAAATAAAAAACTATCAGGCTAAAAATATAAAATAGGTAGGGCTTACATATTTGGTAGCGACTAGGCTGCCTCGTATTAGATTCTATACCTTATATTATTGTCTTTATTTCTCATTTAATTTCACCGTATTATAGGCATAGATGGTTATGACCCAACGCATCGCCGTACTAGGCGCGACAGGCTCGATAGGCGATAGCACGTTAGCAATTTTGGCGGCACAACCACAGAACTACGACGTTTATGCCTTATCAGGCTACCATCGTTTAGATAAATTATTCGCGCTTTGTCAACAGTTTTTGCCAAAACGCGTCAGTGTACCGACAGCAGCGGTCGATGATTTCGCTCAGCGTCTTAGTACAGCTGGTCTTAATATCGACGTAATCGGCGGCGCTACAGGGCTGGTCGATATTGCGACTGATCCGCAAACCGATACCGTCGTTGCTGCTATCGTAGGCGCAGCCGGTCTGCCTTCTACTTTGGCAGCAGCGCGTGCAGGCAAGCGTATTTTATTGGCGAATAAAGAAGCATTGGTCATGGCAGGGAAGGTGATGATTAATGCGGTTAAAACGCATCACGCGACTTTGTTGCCTTTAGATTCAGAACACAATGCGATTTTCCAGTGTTTACCCTTTGCGATTCAACAAGACAGTAGCCAAATTCATCAGCCAAACCATGGCGTTCGTAAGCTATGGTTGACCGCGTCTGGCGGGCCTTTTTTACAGAAATCGTTTGCGCAAATGCAGCAAGCAAGCATTGCTGAAGCGGTTAAACATCCCAATTGGTCAATGGGACAAAAGATATCGGTTGACTCAGCAACGATGATGAATAAAGGGCTTGAGCTCATCGAAGCTTGTCATTTATTTGATTTGAGTGAGGATAAGATAAATGTGGTGATTCATCCACAAAGTATCATTCACTCAATGGTAGAATATAGTGATGGTAGCTTTTTGGCGCAGCTTGGCAGCCCTGATATGAAAACGCCTATTGCCCATGCACTTAGTTACCCTGACCGTATCGATAGCGGCTCGCAGCCATTAGATTTATTTGCGTTAAGCGGTTTAGAGTTTATTGAACCTGATTTGCAAAAATTTGCCTGTTTGCGCTTGGCAAGGCAAGCGATGCAAGCGGGTACGCAGGCCACGATTGTACTAAATGCGGCCAATGAGATTGCAGTTGCCGCATTTTTAAATGGGCAGATTCGTCTGACTGATATTGCCGATATTAATGCGCAAGCACTAGATGAGATACAAGTAGCGGTATTAAATGAGACTGCCGATATCGAAGATATTTTAGCGATTGATCAAATAGCGCGTCAGCATACTGATACGTTAGTAGCAAAGTTGGCATGAATCTATAGAAGTTCAGTCATTTGATAAACGATGTTAAAAGAGCATATTGAGAAAAGATCATGACGTTTTTATTAACGCTACTTGCGGCAATATTTGTCTTAGGTCCACTCATCGCCTTACATGAGTGGGGTCATTACATCGTGGCGCGGCTTTGCGGCGTTAAAGTACTGACTTATTCTATCGGCTTTGGTCCCAAACTCTTTGGTTGGACCAGTAAAAAAAGCGGCATTGATTATCGTATCTCGGCACTGCCGCTTGGTGGTTACGTCAAAATGCTTGATGAGCGTGAAGGTGAGGTAGCAGCAGACGAGCTACATCTAGCGTTTAATCGCCAACATCCGCTCAAAAAGATTGCAGTGGTTGCCGCCGGTCCTATTATGAACTTTGTCATCGCTATTGCGCTATTTTGGGTGTTATTTATGACCCCGTCTGAGCAATTGGCAACAAAGATAGGGCAAGTCCTGCCCGATACCCCAGCAGCGATGGCACAGTTGCCTGTGGGTGATAAAATTGTCGCTATTGACGGTCATGACGTCCAAACGTGGGAAGGTATTAACTATCGCCTTGCGGGACGTATGGGTGAAACCGATCATGTCAGTGTCACCTTACAATCTGAGGCGAAAGGTAGTAACGCCACCAAAACCTATCAAGCACCGATTAAAGAATTTATGCAAGGCGACGCGCAAGGCAAAGATGCGTTATCAAGCTTTGGTATGATACCGTGGCAACCAAACATCGCACCAATCGTTGGCAATTTAACGCCCGATGGCGCTGCCAGCCGTCAAGGCTTGCAGGTTGGTGACCGCATTACGGCTATTAACGGTAAAGAGATTACCGACTGGATTAGCGCCACACGTATCATTCGCGACAATCCTGAAACTTTGCTTAATTTCACTGTATTGCGTGATGGTAAACAAGTTCAGTTATCCATCATGCCGCAAGGTAAAAAAGACAATTTAGGTAACGATTACGGGCAAATTGGTGCTATGGTGGCAGAGTCTGAAATTGTCATTCCTGACGCCTACAAAACCACGGTCGTTTATGGTCCTGGGGAATCTTTAATCAAGTCATTTGAAAAGACGGAACAGTTAGCCGTTATGACAGTCAGCTCAATGGGTAAGATGCTGTCAGGTATGATAGGTTTGGAGAATTTATCAGGTCCGATTACCATTGCGAAAGTCGCCAAACAAAGCTTTGATATTAGCTGGCAGATGGTATTATCGACAGCAGCGTTGATCAGTTTGAGCCTTGCGGTCTTGAATCTTTTGCCCATTCCAGTATTAGATGGTGGACATATTGTCTACTACCTTATTGAGCTGATACGCGGTAAACCGCTGTCTGAGGGCGTGCAAATGGTCGGTCTAAATATCGGTTTACTCTTGCTGGCAGGTTTCATGGTGTTAGCAATTGGTAATGATATCAGTCGGCTATTTTGATAAATGATGCGGCGGTTTATTCACTAAAGCATGATGGTTTAATGCTTGCATGCTGCTACAGCGCAGGCAGTTCATGTAATACGGCGATCATTTTCTATTACCGCTACTGTACTAATTTTATTTTTTAGTTTATTTTATGATGCGTTTTATATAAAGTGTCCTGAGTCTGCCGTGCTGAAGTTTTTCGACTTTATGCGAAATGGGCTAGACAACACGTGCTTTTTACCTTAACTTAAGCAAGTTTTTTATTGACGGATAGTGTTTATGCGTACGCCTTTATTTATGAGCGCGGCTGGGTTGCCGTTAGTTGTAGCAATGATGAGTATGCCGGTGCAGGCTGCAGAATTTGTGGTCACTGATATCGGCTTTAATGGTCTACAACGCCTAACTCCTGATAGTCTCTATCCAGTTTTGCCGATTTCGGTGGGTGATACGGTTAATGATAGTCGTTTGGCCGCCAGTATTAAGGCACTATATGCGACTGAAAACTTCGCTGATATTCAAAGTCGTGTCGAAGGCGGCAAGCTGCGCTTTGATGTCGTCGAACGTCCTATCATTGCTGAAGTCAACTTTGAAGGCAATAAACTTATCCCAAAAGAAGGGCTTGAGCAAGGGCTTGGTAACGCCGGTTTGTCTGTCGGTGATGTGCTAAAGCAAGCGACGCTGCAAGGTGTCGCCAACGAGCTACAACAGCAATATATCAGTCAAGGTTATTACAATAGCAATATTGAAGTCAATCAGACACTATTAGATGGTAATCGCGTCAAGCTTGACGTGCGCTTTATCGAAGGTAAACCCGCCAAAGTCGTCGATATCAATATCATTGGTAATAAGCACTTTAGTGATGAGCAGATTAAAGACGTCTTTGCGGTAAAAGAGTCGTCGTGGACGCGCCTGTTATCTAAGTCTGATCGCTATGCCAAAGAAAAGCTGGCAGCAAGTTTAGAAAATCTAAAAGCACTTTATCAAAACGATGGCTATGTACGTTTTTCTGTCGACAATGCGGTTCTTAATATTAGCGAAGATAAAAGCAATGTGTTTATCGAAGTCAGTCTTAGCGAAGGCGAGCAGTATCAGTTTGGCGAGGTGAACTTCTTAGGTAAACCAACCTTTGATAACGCTGAGCTAAAAGAGCTGGTCACGTTTGCGCCCGATGAAAAATATTCACAAGCCAAACTTGATGCGACCACTGCTGCACTGAAGAGCCGTTATGGTAATGAAGGTTATTATTTAGCGCAAATCAGACCAGTACCGCGTATCAATGATGAGACCAAAGTGGTCGATATCGACTATTATATTGATCCTGCGCGTCCTATTTATGTGCGCCGTATCAACTTTACCGGTAACTTAAAAACTCAAGATGAAGTATTGCGCCGTGAAATGCGTCAGTTAGAAGGTACACTGGCCTCTAATGATAAAATTCAGCTGTCGCGTACTCGTTTGATGCGTACCGGTTTCTTTAAGGCGGTCAACGTTGATGTAAAGCCTGTGCCAAACCAGCCAGATCAAGTTGATGTCAACTATACGGTCGAAGAGCAGCCTTCTGGCAGCTCAACGATTGCTGCTGGTTACTCGCAAAGTGGCGGCGTGACTTTCCAGTTAGACTTAACCCAAAATAACTTTATGGGTACGGGTAACCGCGTGAAAGCTGCGCTATCACGTTCAGAAACGCGCGATTCTTACAGCTTAGGTTATACCGATCCGTACTTTACCGAAAACGGTGTGTCGCAAGGTGTCAGCGCATATTATCGCGAAACCAAATACGACGACAGAAACGTTAGTAACTATGTCACCGACGCTTACGGTGCCACGCTGAACTACAGCTTTCCTGTTGATGAAACCAAACGTGTGAGTGCAGGTTTAAACGTTGATAAGACCACCGTACGTGCTGGTAGCCGTCTTGGTGTGTCCAACGTGCAGCAGATTATTGATGGTGGTGGTTCATTCGAAAAATTTATCAATGATGATAATGAATTCTCGGGTCGCACCGGCTTTAAAAACGATTATCAGACCTATAACTTATTATTAGGCTGGGATTACAGTACGCTAGATCGCCCCGTATTCCCAAACAAAGGCATGAGCCATACTGTCGATGCAACCATTGGCTTTGGCGATGAAAGTTATCAAAAACTTGTTTATCGTGGCAATATCTACTATCCGATTTATAAAGATTGGGTTGCCCGCGGTTATACCAAGCTTGGCTACGGTAATGACTTGCCATTTTATGAAAACTTCTACGCCGGTGGCTATGGCTCAGTACGTGGTTACGAAGCTTCAACGCTAGGACCTAAATCGCAAAGCTACTATGATGCGGTCAGTGATAAACCAGGCTCGTTGAAACCAGAAGAGATCGGTGGTAATGCGTTGGTTAGCTTTGGTACTGAACTAATTCTACCGATGCCATTTAAAGGCGATTGGGCGGATCAAGTACGTCCAGTACTATTTGCCGAAGGTGGTCAAGTATTTGATACCACAGATAAAGAGGACCGCACTTTTATTGATCCTGTTAGTGGTGACGACACGGGTGTTCCATTATTAACCCAAGACAATAATTTCCGCTTTAGTGCGGGTTTAGGGGTAACCTGGTATACACCAATTGGTCCGATTTCGCTCAGTTATGCTGTGCCTATCGGTGATAAAGAAGGCGATGAGACTGAAAAAGTTCAGTTCCAAATTGGTAATACTTTTTAGTCCGATAAAGTTAAATGCAGCGGTTTAATTGCTTTTGTTTATTTATGCAGCTAAGTAAACTAGTCCGCAGTTAAAATTTAATAGGTCGCCAAGCTGATATCTCAACTTGGCGACTCACTTATTCATACCCATACTAATTTTAATTATACCAATAGCAACTATGATAACGATTGAGCAACTTATCACTCGCATTGAGCAGCGTCAGCCGGTTCTTAACAAGGATGACCTTAGCGCTGAACAGTTGTGTCTAAAATTAGAGGGTATCGGTAATTTAACCACCGCCAATCCGCAGCAGTTAAGCTTTTTGGCCAACCCACATTATCTGCCTAGTCTGGCAAACAGTCAGGCTGGAGCTGTGCTGACCACCTCAGACCATCAAAGCAAAGTTGCACAGAATACGGTTGCCTTAATCGTTGCGGCACCTTATTTGGCTTATGCCAGTGCCAGTCAGCTTTTTTCCCGTACATCTTTATTTGAGGGTATTCATCCGAGTGCCGTGATAGCGGAAAGTGCAGTTATTGGCAATGAGGTGACTGTTGGGCCTTTTTGTATGATTGGCGAAGGGGTACAAATTGGTGATCGCAGTGTGCTCGATGCGCACGTGGTCATTGAAGAGAACAGCAATATTGGTACCGATTGTGTGCTCAAGTCACAAGTGGTCATCGGGCATGATTGTGTGCTTGGTAATCGTGTAAGATTGCATGCTGGCGTTAGCATAGGGTCAGAAGGCTTCGGCTTTGCGCCTACGAGTAATCCTAGTGTTACCGGCTGGGAGCGTATTGCTCAATTAGGACGCGTAGTGATTGGCGATGATGTACGTATAGGTAGCCAAACCTGTATCGATCGCGGAGCAATTGACGATACGGTGATTGGCAATCATGTTATTATTGACAATCTTGTACAAGTTGCCCATAACGTCCGTATCGGTGATGGTACTGCCATCGCAGCGCAAACTGGCATTGCCGGTAGTACCACTATTGGCAAGCGCTGTATTATCGGCGGCGCTGTTGGCATTACTGGCCATATTGAGATTGCTGATGACGTCACCTTATCTGGCATGACCATGGTGACCAAATCCATTACCAAGGCTGGTTCATACTCCTCTGGTACAGCGGCCATGCCAACCGCCAATTGGCGCCGTGCGGCGGTACGCTTTCGCCAGCTTGGTCGCGATTAGTCTAGCGCGGTTAATACATAACTTAACAACATATCCAATTTATTCATAAAATTTAAAAACACAGCAATGCTTAAACATAAAGCACTGCTTAGTATATAGCAAGGAAGCGCCATTATGAGCACAACTGATATTGATAGCCCGAGCGATGAAGACATCAAAAGCTTAGCAGAACAAGGCTTAACACTGCCATTAACCTATCATACATTGAAGCACTATCTGCCGCATCGTTATCCGTTTTTGCTGGTAGATAAAGTCATATCGTGCAGCCCTGGCGAATGCATTACAGCGATCAAAAACGTGACCATTAATGAAGAGTTTTTTAATGGACACTTTCCCGATCAGCCCATCATGCCGGGTGTATTGATGGTGGAGTCGATGGCGCAAGTATCGGGCGTCCTTGGGTTTATCAGCGCTGGATTGACGGCAGAAGATGGTTATTTGTATTTGTTTGCAGGGGTGGATAAAGTGCGCTTTAAACGCCGTGTTATCCCTGGTGACCAGCTGATTATCCGTGCAAAAACCGTGATGCAAAAGCAGGGTATTTATAAGTTTGATTGTACCGTCCATGTCGAAGATGAGCTTGCTGCTAGTGCTCAAATTATGATTGCCCGTCAGGGACAATAAAATACGATGAACGCTAACGTATGGCAAGTTTATAAGATTGGCTAAATCTTTCGCCTTTAGATAATTGTTAGTAGAAATCTAGAAATTTATCTCGGTATTTTACCTAGATTGCCATTTTTAAACACCACTGTGCTTTTGGGCGTCGTTGTCTTTTTAACCAGTTTTAACCAGAACCAGTATCAGGTTGATTATTTACCCTAAGCTTGCTTTACTTGTTTTACCATTTATTCGCATCAGATGATACAAAGGTCCATATTATGAGTCAGATTCATCCAACAGCACTCATCTCACCGTCCGCTAACATTGATGAGACTGCCATCATTGGTCCTTATTGTATTGTCGGTGATGAAGTTTCTATTGGTGCCCATACGGTTTTGCATCGGCACGTGGTCGTAGCAAGACTGACGCGTATTGGGCAGTACAACCAGTTTTATCAATTCGCCAGTATTGGGGAAGACCCGCAGGATTTGAAATACGCTGGTGAGCGCACGTGGCTTGAGATTGGCGATCATAATACCATTCGCGAGGCGTGTAGCTTGCACCGTGGCACTGAGCAAGACGGCGGCTTAACGAAGATTGGCAGTCACAATCTTTTGATGGTCAATACCCATGTGGCCCATGATTGCTTAATCGGTGACCACAATGTATTGGCTAATAATGTTGGGGTGGCAGGGCATGTGACTATCGGTAATCATACGATTATTGGCGGCAACTCAGGTATTCATCAGTTTTGTACCATTGATGATTACAGTTTGGTTGGCGGCGCCAGCCTAATTTTAAAAGACGTCGCTGCTTTTACCATGGTTTCAGGTAATCCTGCCAAAGCCCACGGGCTAAATGTCGAAGGTATGCGCCGTAAAGACTGGTCTAAAGAGACGATTGATGTATTGCGCCAAGCGTATCGTGTTATCTACCGATCAGGTCTAACAACGGCTCAAGCGCTTGACATTTTAAAAACAGAGCTATTACCAACAGAGCCAAAAATCGCCCTGCTAATAGATTCGCTACAAAAAAGTCGCCGCGGTGTGGTTCGCTAAACATAGTTTTACTAATTATAAAAATACTGTGATAGCTCGATTTTCAAAATACTATACTTTGACAAATTATCTCGATAAATATAAAAAGCCATAACTATTAGTTATGGCTTTTTATATTTATCGCTACTTGACTTTTTTGGTCGCTTAGCAGAAACTGGGCGTTTACGATATTGTAAACAATTCTTTCATAATGTTGCTAAGTGCGTCACATTGACAAGCTGGTTAAATGAGTCTCAGTCATTAAGAGCGATTTATGATAATCAAGGAAGATTATAAGCAACAGTAATTGAAGCACGAGGAAGGCAAAATGGCTATTAATAAACAAGAACATGCTCAGTGGAGCTCAAGTTTTGGCTTCGTACTAGCAGCAGTAGGATCGGCAGTTGGTTTAGGAAATATTTGGAAGTTCCCTTATATGGTTGGGGAGAGTGGTGGTTCCGCTTTTGTTATCGCCTATTTATTTTGTCTTGCTCTGATTGGTTTTCCAATTTTGGTTGCAGAATGGCTGATTGGTCGCCGTGGGCAAAAAAACCCTATCAATACGTTTTCTGATGTCGCCGCAAGCGAAGGTAAATCACGCAGTTGGGGTATTGTCGGTGCGACTGGTATTTTAGGTGGCTTTTTAATCTTATCGTTTTATAGTGTCATCGGTGGTTGGGCGCTTAATTACATCACCAAAGTTGGCTCAGGCAGCTTTGCCGGACAAGACGGTGACTCTGTAGCGGCAACCTTTGATGCGATGTTGGCGTCAGCTGGCACCTTGACAATTTGGCATACGGTTTTCATGGCAATCACCGCTTTAATCGTCGGTGTTGGTGTCACCAAAGGTATTGAGAACACGGCCAAAGTGCTTATGCCTTTACTGGGTGTGATTTTATTCGTGATTGTTGGTTACAACGTCATGAACGGCGGTTTTGGCGAAGCGGTGAACTACCTGTTTGCGCCAGACCTTAGTAAGTTAAATGGCGATGTGATGCTAGCGGCGCTTGGTCATGCTTTCTTTACCTTATCTATCGGTATGGGCATCATGGTTGCTTATGGCTCTTATTTGGGTCGTGATGTCAATCTATTAAGCACGGCGCGTACCGTTGTTATTCTAGACACTGTCATTGCTTTAGCCGCTGGTTTGGCTATTTTCCCAATTATCTTTAACAACGGTCTTGATCCTGCTTCTGGTCCTGGTCTTATCTTTGTCAGTTTGCCTATTGCTTTTGGTAGTATGGGCGCCGGTGCCATCATTGGTACTTTATTCTTCTTATTGATTACCTTTGCCGCTGTGACGTCATCAATCTCACTGCTTGAGCCAACGGTTGAGCTGTTAGAAGAGCGTACGCCAATGAGCCGTACGGTATCGACCATCGTCGCCAGTATCGCGGTTTGGTTATTAGGTATCGCAGCTTTGTTGTCATTTAATCTATGGAGCGACTTTACCATCATGGGTAATGGTATTTTTGATGCTTTGGACAAATTAACCAGTAAATTCATGTTACCTTTAACCGGTCTTGCCGCGATTATCTTTGTCGGTTGGAAAATGGATCAGCGTAGCATTCAGCAAGAGCTTGGATTGTCTAATGGCACCTGGCAATTATGGCAAATCATTGCTAAATTTGTCGCGCCGATTGCTGTACTGATTGTCTTCGTGACCACTTTGATGAGCTAATAGATTAACTATGATTAATACGTACTTATAATTCTAGGCGGTATTGATTATTAGCTAATAAAAAGGGCTTAAGATTAATCTTAAGCCCTTTTCCATTTTAATGCCTTTAGCTTAAAGCAGCTTACGCAGATAAAATAACTCTAAAAATGGTTAACGTAAATTGAGTTCAGGAACGCTTTGACCGCGTTTACTATAAAACTCATGCACAAACTCATCAAATTTATCTTGTTCAATCGCGTCTCTGATACCTTGCATCAAACGCTGATAGTAACGCAAGTTATGAATGGTCGCCAGTTGCGCTCCTAGCATCTCTTTACATTTATTCAGATGTGATAAATAAGCACGACTAAAGTTTTGGCAGGTATAGCAGTCGCATTCAGGGTCTAATGGCCCTTCATCAGTACGATACTGGCTATTACGTATGCGTATAATGCCGGCGTTCTCAGCGTCACCGGTGACAAAGTAATGACCATTACGGGCGTTGCGAGTTGGCATCACGCAATCGAACATATCGACGCCGCGGCGTACCCCTTCAACAAGGTCTTCAGGCTTACCAACGCCCATCAAATAGCGCGGCTTATCAGCCGGCATATCATCAGCGATATAATCTAAAACCTCTATCATCTCTTCTTTTGGTTCGCCAACCGACAAACCACCGATGGCATAACCATCAAAGCCAATCTCAAGCAGACCTTCGAGCGATTGCTGACGCAAATCGGCATACATACTGCCTTGGATAATGCCAAATAAAGCATTGGTACTGCCAAGCTTCTTATGTTCATTGACACAGCGCTGGCCCCAGCGTAGTGACAACTCTAAAGATTTTTTGGCTTCTTCATGAGTGGCAGGATAGGGCGTGCACTCATCGAACTGCATCACGATGTCTGAGTTTAAGCTATATTGAATTTGCATCGATTTTTCTGGCGATAAAAATACTTTTGCGCCATCGATAGGCGATTTAAAAGTCACGCCTTCTTCGGTGATTTTACGCATGGCCCCAAGACTGAATACTTGGAAACCACCCGAATCGGTGAGAATAGGCTTATCCCAATGCATAAATTTATGCAGACCACCAAATTTATCAATGATATCAGTGCCCGGACGCAGCCATAAATGGAAAGTATTGCCCAAGATAATATCAGCGCCAATCGCTTCGATATCACGTGGCAGCATGCCTTTTACGGTACCATAAGTACCCACTGGCATAAAAGCAGGCGTTTGCACATCGCCATGATTGAGATGAACCGTACCACGGCGTGCGCGCGTGATACCGCTGGCCGTTTTGTGTAAGACAAATTGCATAAGATAACCGCTATTTAAGCTATGAAAATGGCGCTAATTATAACATTGTTAAGCATTTTTTTGGACATGGATATTTAAGCGGCTGACAATTGGTTTAGAGAAGGAGAGCGTTTATAAAATAGCCTAAGCATGCTAACAATTAAACGGGACATTAATCGCTTATTAATTGGCATGCTATAACCAAAAAATACAGACATTCTTGCCAAGTCATTGCTAAATTAGAAGAGTAGCTACTATAAATCAAATAAATGTTAAGTGCTAAATGTATATAGCGGAGAGAGGATATGGATAAAGCAATTTATTTGTCATCGATTCGCTTGCTATTGAATAATGACTTATCAAATAAAGCCCTATTAAATGGACTGTTATTAACGAGCGCATTATTACTATCAGGAGCAGCTATGGCAACCGAAGAGCCAAAATATACTGTACTAAAACAGACTGAAGACTTTGAGCTGCGTCGTTACGATGAGCAGTTAATGGCACAGACTTGGGTAACGGGCGACCAAGATGCCGCCAGCCGTGCAGGATTTAAGATTCTAGCAGATTATATCTTTGGCAATAATAGCGCCGCAAATGGCAAGAGTCGTAAAATTAGTATGACTGCGCCAGTCAGCATTTAACAAACTAAAGACAAATGGCGCGTGCAATTTACCATGCCAAGCCGATATACGCTGCAAACGCTGCCAAAACCCAATAATCCGAATATCGAAATTGTAGAAGTTCCAGCGCAAACTTATGGCGTTATTAAATTTTCAGGATTGGCGGGTACTGAAAAGGTCGCGGCAAAAACTAAAGAGCTACAATCTTGGATGCAAGGGCAAAATTTAACCATCACAGGTAAGCCTGAGCTGGCGCGTTATAATCCACCTTGGACGCTGCCATTTATGCGCCGCAATGAAATAATGATTGCTTATCAGCCTAAATGATTCATTATTAAAAAAATAACGCCAAAAATGATGCTAAAAAAAGACAGCAAGCGCTGTCTTTTTTATTGGCGATTAAATAAGATTAGCTGTTTTGCTCACGGATGATATTCAGCATACGGCGTAATGGCTCTGCTGCGCCCCATAATAGCTGGTCGCCGACAGTGAACGCACCCAAATATTCAGGGCCCATATTGAGCTTGCGTAGGCGTCCTAGCGCCACTGTTAAAGTGCCAGTTACTGCTACCGGTGTTAAGCGATTTATAGCAGCTTCTTTGGTATCTTCAACCACATCTAACCACTGATTATCGCTATTTTTCAATGCCGCTTCGATTTCTTCTAGCGGGATGTCTTTTTTAAGTTTAATCGTTAAGCCTTGAGCGTGACAACGCATGGCGCCAACGCGGACACACATACCGTCAATGGCAATTTTATCGGCTTCAGAATTGCCAAGGATTTTATTGGTTTCAACGCCACCTTTCCATTCTTCGCGCGATTGTTTGTTTTCTAACTGCGAATCGATATAAGGAATCAAACTGCCTGCTAGTGGTACGCCAAAGTATTGCTTTGGAAAGTCGTCTGAGCGCTGTGTCTGAGCGATTTTTTTATCGATCTCAAGGATGGCGCTGGCAGGGTCGGCAAGCTCGTCTTTGACTGCTTCATGGAGTACGCCCATACCTTCGATTAGCTCGCGCATGTTGTTGGCGCCAGAGCCACTCGCTGCTTGATAAGTCATGGCGCTGACCCATTCAACCCAGCCTTTATTAAACAGCTCCCCGATTGCCATCAGCATCAGTGACACGGTACAGTTACCACCGATGAAGTCTTTTTTGCCATTTGCCAGTGCCTTATCAATCACATTGCGGTTAACAGGATCAAGAATGATGATGCTGTCATCTTCCATACGTAAAGTACTTGCCGCGTCAATCCAGTAGCCAGTCCAACCGCTATCACGTAGGGGCTGATGTACCTTTGAGGTATAATCGCCGCCTTGGCAGGTGATAATTACGTCACAGGCAGCAAGTGCTTCAATATCATGAGCATCTTTTAGTTTGCTGGTCTTGATACCGTCAAAGCTTGGGGCGTCGCCGCCAGCGTTACTGGTCGAAAAAAACACTGGTGTGATACCATCGAAGTCTTTTTCTTGACGCATACGCTCTATCAATACTGACCCGACCATACCGCGCCAGCCTACCAAGCCTACTGTTAAATTACTCATAAAACTCAATCCTTTTCACCATAAGTTGTTGCACTGCCAACCGATAACAATGCCGTGAATAGCAGCAAAAAGCAAGGTTTTTTAGAGAATATACCGCATTTTTCAGATATGACTTATTCACTTTTCTACTTATCAATGCTACTACCCATAAAGCCTGCTATTTATTAAGCTTGCTGATTGTTTATCGTGTCAACTTCTCTTAAATTCAAGCCCCTCTAAATAAGGCTTAAATTGTAATTTTTTATAGCCGCTAACGTCTAATGAATGTTCAATAGTAGGCGCAGGCGTGATGAGGTGCTAAAGTAAGCAGGCTATTTATCTTGTGACAAAGGTTTAGAGTTTAGCCGCTCAATCATTTTTAGCTTAAATAATTTTAGCCCAAACAATTATTATATAAAGAATATTCACTATTATTGGCTTTGCCATTCATTTAATAAACGGTCGACACACATTATGGATCTCTCCCTCTTATATTATGGCGCTCAGTGGTTGGCAGGATTCATCGCCTTTGTCACTATTTGGGGCTTGTTGCCTCTTGATAATTGGTGGGTGCGAGGTGTTGAGTTTCCCCGTATTCAAATCATGTTCCTCGGGTTCGCCGCTTGGCTTGGCATGGTTATATTTTGGTCGGACTGGCAGCTTGGTCAGTGGCTGTTATTTATCGTTTTAAGTAGCGCGCTCGCCTTTCAATTGCGTATGGTGTTGCCCTATACCATACTTTGGAAAAAAGAAGTGCTCACTGCCAAGGATATGCCAAATGGACATGCGCACCAGCTTAAAATCATGGTTTCAAACGTATTGACGCCCAATGATGAGACCCAAAAACTGGTTGAACTGGTAAAAGATAAGCGCCCCGATATTTTAATTACTTTAGAGACTGATAAAAAATGGGAGAAAGCCCTTAATCAAATAGAAGCAAATTATCCTTATACTGTCAAAGTGCCTTTGGATAATCTATACGGTATGCATCTGTATTCTAAGCTTGAGCTCATAGACCCTGAAGTTAAGTATTTGATGATTGATGATATTCCATCTATCCATACGCAGCTACGTTTGCAGGGTGGACAAGTGATTTGGCTCTATTGTTTGCACCCGATGCCGCCCAGTCCGACAGAGGCAGATAAGTCTACGACCCGCGATGCTGAGCTGCTGATGGTTGGAAAACATATCAAAGAAAATAAGCAAACGGCGATATTGGCAGGAGATTTAAACGATGTCGCTTGGTCAAAGACTACCCGCCGCTTTCAACGTATCTCAGGCTTGCTAGATCCTCGTATCGGGCGCCATTTTATCAATACCTTTCATGTTAAATATCCGTTTTTACGTTGGGCGTTAGATCATATTTTCCATAGTGCCTGCTTCACCTTAGTCGATATTCAGCGCATGCCGTCTATCGGCTCCGACCATTTTCCGGTGCTGACAACGCTACAATACGAGCCCGAAAAAGTCAGCACCCAAGAAACTAATGCGCCAATTGAGAAGGCAGAAGATGTCAAAGAGGCAAAAAATACCATTGAAGCGGGTAAGGAAGAGGGCTGTAAAGTATCAAAAGAACATGCAGAGGCTGAAAAGGAAAGTGATTGCTAAAAAGGTTTTATCATCTGTATAAAACCCTCGCCACAAACAATGGCGACGTAAGCAAATGCTTACGCTAAATAAGGTCTTTAGCCTCTAGTCGTTCCGCGTCAATTCACCTAGAATACAACCATCAACACAAGGATACGTAAGGATGCAGTGTTGAGGCAGTAACAATAAAAGCACAGGTCAGCCCGCTGTCTTATAGGTTACTGTTTATGACTTAGGACGAGTCAACACGGAAGAGATAATAACAACAATATGAAACGCCATAGCCCTGAACCCAACGCCCTAGGTTCGGGGCTTTTCTTTGTGCATTATTTTTATTTGAAAAATATTTTCGACCGTTAATAAAAGCGTTAATAAAAGCGTTAATGAATGTATAGTTAAAATATCCTAAAAACGCGACGGTATTGCTGATATCAATTTTTTGTAGCCTCTGTCTGCGCAGGCACAGCTAGCAAGAAAAATTGATATCAGCAGTGCGTGATGTATTGTTATTACTTTTCACTCACTATAGAGCTCTGAGCTAAAGCTTATCCCATCATTTATGGAGTTTTTAATAAATGACCTAAATTAAAAAAGGGTACATGCATTAGCATATACTACCCTTCTTTTATAAAATTTTTTCGATATTATTAAATACTAATTAGCCGAGTATCTGAATATAAGCGCCGGCTTGTAGTTCTTGTAGCCAGTCTTCTTTGGCTTGCGGAGCAAGGCGCTGATATAGCGCTTGACGTGCCATATTGCGACGGTATTCATCGCTGACATCTTGCTCGCGTTTGCCTTCAACTTTTAGAATGTGCCAGCCAAATTGCGTTTTGAATGGTGCAGAGTAATCACCGACGGCGGTATTCTTCATCATTGTTTCAAACGGACCAATCATTTGCTCTTCACCAACCCAATCCAAATCGCCACCGCGTCCTGCTGAACCGGGATCATCTGAATAAGTTGAAGCTAGGCTCGCAAAGTCGGCTCCTTTACGTAATTGCTCGTAGAGGTCATTGATTTTTTGCTCAGCCAAAGCATCGGTTTGTAGCTCATCGACTTTGACTAAAATGTGACGCGTATGCCACTGCGGCACTAGCATGGTATCACTGGATTTTTTATCAGCCAGTTTGATGATATCAATACCTTCTGGGGTCACTAACGGCGCACTGACGGCGCCAACTTCAAGTTTGGTGATTTCGCTAGCAAGCTCGGTTGGTAGTGCAGCCGCTTTATGAAAGCCCATATCGCCGCCTTGCAACTGAATAGGGTAGCTGCCTTGACTTGCGGCAATGGCTTCTGTGACATCGACATTTGGCGCTTGCAGTCGTGTGCGTAGACGCTGCGCGACTTTTAATGCTTCTTCACGCTGGGCGTCCGACAGACGGCTGTAATCGTCCATATAGGGGATACGTACGTGAATGGTTTGATATTCGCTTTGACTCAAACGCTTGGCTTCAGGAGAGGCCAAAAAGGCATCGATATCTTGTTCGCTGATGCGCACGCGGCTTGCGATTTGGCGCTGCTGCAAGGCTTGAATCGCGGCATCTTCAATCAATTGCGCGCGTAGGGTAGCATAACTGCCTGGTTTTGCGGCGTCCAAACGTTGTTGCAACTCGCCAAGGCTGCTGAGTCCTTCTGCTTGGGCGATTTGAGCCAGCCGCTGATTGATGGCAGCTTCATCAGGATTGAGACCAACTCGTTTGACCATTGAGAGTTGTAATTCACGCATGATGAGGGCGTTTAACACTTCAGACTGCAGCTGGGCTGAATTGGCAATCGGTTCACCAGCCGCCTGCGCCCTTGCTTGGGTTTGCGCCATGGCAGCGATGAGATCACTTTTTAAGATAGCGTTTTCATTGACCAAGGCAATGATACCGTCCGTACTATTGGCAGGCGTCAAACGTGCGGCGCTATTTTTCTGAGTGCCAGCATCAACGTTTGCAGCTGAAGTTTTTGCAGGCTTAACGGTGGCTGCTTGCGCACTTAGGCTCAGAGCAATAGCGCCCGTCATACCCATAGAAAGCAATACAACTCGGCTTGTCTGACGTAAAGAAAAAAATCTCATGATGCTCCTCATCAATGTCATTGCATCGGATGGTAATCGGTTAAGCCTTAGCCGTTACTCTTCATTTAAGTAGCGGCTAAGGCTGTTTATAATAGGGTGTAAACACTGCTATATGCTGTTATAGCACAAAAGTTACTTGATACATAAACCATCAATCATACGTGAGTCTAAGGATATAGACGACGTTTTATTCATCTTTCCATGCGCTTTGAACCGGCTCAAAGCCCAACACTTTATCAGAAAGTAAGCGTGTTAAGCGGCTGCTACCGCTACCAAGACCGTTGAGTCTGATTTCTGCCATAATCGCTTGTGTTGGTTTGTCTTTGATATTCAAATCATTATAGTAACGACGACCATAAACTGCAAAACCAAAACAGCAATCCTCATAATCAACACCGATTAACGAGTCGAGCATTTTATCACGATTATAATCGTATTGACCTTGCGCCAATACGCGCCAGTTATTATTAATTGGGAAAACCGCTGATGCGGTAAACGCCGATAAAGGTAACTGGTCGGTGTTTTCATCGCGCATACGCTTCACAAAGCCGACGTTAAATAAACTGTTGTCAGATGGCTGATAACGCAGCTCAGTGGTGATATAGTTTAAATCATAGCTATGAGTAAGCGCGCCGCTTACATCGACCCAGACGTTATTATAAGGCTGGGTACTGGTATCCCAAACCAATCCTGAGGAAGAATTCGTCAGCACGGGTTTTTGGTCTTCAAGGGTCACGCGCCCATCATCGATATAAAACTGCTCTGCGATACTACCATCAAAACGTGTCACACCCGTTGCATCGATGTAACGATAATTAATACCGGGTGTAAAGGCATGCAAATCTTGCAAGCGGTCATGACCTAAAAACCAGCTGTCCGAAAACAGTTGCTCGTAGTTGATAGAGGCAATACGGGTATTAAAGTTAGGAATATCGTTTTGGTCTTTATAGGGCGAGTAGGTATATTTTAAGCGCGGACTGAGCAAGCGATAACCGCCTAAAGTATCGTCAAAGGCGCCAAAGGGTGAGCCCGCTTGAGAAAAGTGCAGGCCAGCATCGACACTGACTTGAGGCACAAATACCGATTGGTTGCCGTCATCTTTGCTCAAATCATTGTCCGCCAAGCTGTCTTCATCATAAGAAGTATATAAATGCTGTAAGCTAAGTTTAGGTTTGATATAGCCCCAAGATTTTTCCATCGGATAAACGGCGCTTAATTTATTATAAAAACGCGTGCCACTTTTTTCATTTTCAGAGCCATCATCGATGGATTTTTTAAAATAAGCCGAGTCACTTACGCCTGTGATATCAAAGCTTTTTGCCCATGGTAGACGATAGTCAAGTTTAAGCTGTGGCAAGCGCGAGTACGGCTTGTCTTTATCTTGTAATGGCTGTCCATTATTGTTAAATGCATCGAGCGTTTGGAAAGTCTCGACTTTTAATTCACCATTGACATAATCGTTATAATAATTCACCCGCGCACGGCGTGGTAGGTTTAAGGTATTGTCTGACAAACCCAAGGTATCGAAGTCATTGAGATAATCGGCATCTGACACATAGCTATATTTTGCGTCGCCACTTAAGCGTGGAATACTGGTAGATGACCAGTAATGATCGTAAAAAAAGCTGCTGCGATCTTCGCCGTCATATTTTTTATCGTTGGGCAAATAAGAGCCGTTAAAAATCCCTTCGCCGTACTCCTCAGTTAGATAACGAAACTCACCGGAGAGCATGGGGTTACGGTTGGTATAAACGCGAGTATTAAGGGTGGCGTCGTAGTATGGCGCTAAATTAAAATAATAAGGTACGTCAACTTCAAGTCCGCTTTCACTACCGACACTCGCGCTCGGTAATAAAAAGCCGCTGCTGCGTCTATTGTCTATAGGGAAATTAAAATAGGGTAAATAAAATACCGGTACATCAGCAATTTTAAACGTTGTGTTGTAAGCTTCGCCGCGGCCTGTTTCGGTATCTAAATCGATGCTTTTAGCATCAAACTGCCATTTACGGTTGGTCGGCGGGCAGGTGCTAAACATCACCTCATCAAGCTCATACTGCGTCTCGTTAGGGCGGTTTAAGCGCTTGGCATAGCCGTGTGCTTGCAGCTCTACGCTAGCAAAAGCCACGTCCTTAGCTGTTGATTGTCCAGTTTCGGTATTGTAGTTTAAGCTGTCGGCGACACCGATAAGACCGCCAGTGGAGGCTTTTTCAGTGAGGCTAGACTTAGCGTTTTGACCATTGATATTTTGTCCGTTGCTGTTTTGAAAACGGTTAGCTTCGGCCAAGCCAGCAGCGTTTTTGTTTTGTCCAGTCGCTTGGTCGGTAAACATCACTTTACCCTGTGCGGCTGCGACATTGTTGTTCAAATCGAGTACGATTTTTTCCGCTTCGATATGCTGCGTTCCTTGGTCAACGATGACATTACCAGAAAGCTCGGCGTAGTCGACATTGTCGTAATAGCCATAATCCGACTCTGCAAACAGTGGCGCTTGATTATTAGGAATGCCGTTTAAGTTGGGCGCTGGCTGGCCGTTAGGTGCGCCCGTTTCATTGATCGCACGTTGGTAATTAGGATTTTTTTTAGGATAAACCCATTGACCTTCACAGCGCTGGGCGCTATCGACGCTATTTGGTAGCAGTTTTAAGTCGTTGCCTACAGGTTCAATGGTTTGCGCGGCAAAAGAGTTTTGAATATCGCTGTTATTGCTATCTGCTACGTCATCATTGCTATTATTATGTAACGTAGCGGGATCTGTATCAGGCGTTAATTCATAAAATTCTGCTAAACGTATCAGGCTGTCTTGAATACTTTCGTCATTGACATCAATGCTGCGCTTATTGGATTTGGCTGTGCTGCTGTTATTAACGGGCGCAGTGGTATTGTTTGTTTTAGTAGCGTTGTTGACGGCATTATTATTAACATCAATCCTGTCACTGCTGTCATTAATTGCCGTGATATTTACGTTGTCACTGGTAAATACGTCATCATTGTTGAAAACAGGCGCAGTTGTTAATTGACTGTTTAACGCTTTATTATTAGCATCAGCAGTGCCACTTTGGGTTTGATTGCCCTTTTCAGTAGAGAGGGTATACAAGGTGGCGTCACTACTATTTTCAGTGATTAGTGGCTCAGTCGTCTGTGCATCAACATTGTTATCGACAGGATTAAGAGCCGCACTGACCGTCAAGCTGGTTAAGCCCAAGGCGCCAAATAAAATCAAACGGATGCTTTGGTAAAGCGGAGAATATAACAAGGGCACACCTATGATTGTAGAGCCTATTGGATTGCGATCGTTAAATGACAGGCTATATTTTAACGTTATTTAAAGGCGAATAAACCTATCATTAAGACGATAATCTCGAAAATCGGAACGTTTTACATATAATGACGACTAATCATAGTCAAAAAAAACCAAATCAGCTACACTATTTACCAAAATTTATACGATAGCGGATGATACAGACCTTTTTACGGCTACATAGCCAGTAGATTTTGTCTGCTTAAAGCGGCTGCACTGTTTAGGCGCACGCTCATTATTTTAACAACTATTTGCCCTACATATCACTTATTTATGACTGATATTTAATTTGCGATACTTTTTATGACGGATAAAACCATGACAGTACCTAACGTAACCGCTACGCGCCAGCAGCAGTTAGAGCAATGGTTGCAAGACGTGTTTGCCAACCAAAAATTTATTCTTGATAGTCTGCCGGGTGATGCCAGCGCGCGCCAATATCACCGTATCCAGTTACTTGATAATGATGCTGTCGAAACTGAGCGCTATATTGTCATGGATTCGGCTGACGAACAAGACGCGTTGCAGCAGTTTATTAATGTCGCAAAACTGATGGCGCCAGCAATCAATGTTCCGACGCTCGTCGCTCAAGACGTGGCAAAAGGCTTTTTGATATTGCAAGATTTTGGTACGGTAGAATTTGCTCATCTGCTGGTCGATGCGCCAGCCGCTCAGGTGAATGATTACTATCAATTAGCGCTGCGCACTTTGGTTGCCTTACAAGTGGTGCCAGTGGCGACCGCAAAGACGGATCATCAATTACCAGATTATGATACTGCCCTACTAAACCGTGAGATGAATTTGTTTAGCGAGTGGTTTATTCCTTATATTGGTATAGAGCTTGAGCAAACGCTTTGGGAAAATCTTAAATCGGCTTTAATCGCTGAGATTTTGGTGCAGCCGCAGGTCATCGTCCATCGTGATTATCACAGTCGCAACCTTATGCAAGACCAAGCAGATCATACGCGCTTGGGCGTGATTGATTTTCAAGATGCGGTGATAGGCGCGTATAGCTATGATTTGGTATCATTGGTACGCGATGCTTATGTAGAATGGCCAGAGACTCAGGTATCAAGCTGGATACAGGACTGCTGGCAATTGCAAAAACAGGCAGGGCTGGTAACGGCTGATAATGCAGCGCAGTTTGAAAATGATGTCAATGTCATGGGCGTACAACGGCATTTAAAAGTGCTGGGTATTTTTATCCGCCTGTTTGAGCGTGATGGCAAAAGCCGCTATTTGGCCGATATTCCAAAAGTCATGCGTGACCTGATTTTTGAGCTAGAATGGCTGGCAGAACACGGTAATTCCGATATGCAGCAAGCGGTTACTCCTTTTAATGAATGGCTGCGAGAGTCTATCTTGCCTGCTTATCAACATAAATTTGTACAACAGTATATTTAAACAGCATGAGCAAAATAAAAGCGATGACAGTATTCATCGCTTTTACTTTGTTTAAAACAGTCGATAATGAATAATAGGCAATCATACAGCCAACAACAAGGAGCGTGTATGTCGGTAATAACGCAAGCGATGATTTTGGCGGCTGGCAAAGGTACGCGCCTGCGTCCGCTCACACTCGAGACGCCAAAGCCTTTGGTGGAAGTAGGCGGGCAGCCGCTTATTGTCTGGCATATCAAGGCGCTACAAGCCGCTGGCATTACTGATATCACTATCAATGCTTCATGGCTTGCAGACAAGCTGATGCAGACGTTGGGTGATGGCGCAGAGTATGGCGTGACGCTGCATTGGTCGATTGAGGGCGATGAGCCGCTTGAGACTGCTGGTGGGATTTTTAACGCGCTGCAAAACCATAAGCTGCGCGATGAGCCTTTTATCTTAGTCAACTCTGATATTTGGACGACCTATGATTTTGCGCCGTTGCGAGATTACCCGTTAGGCGCTGACCAACGAGCGCACTTATTATTGATTGTTAATCCTGAGCATAATAATGGCGGCGACTTTGCTATCAATAATGGACTGGCAAGCGAGCAGCCGATTGCTGATGCAGACAAATATACCTTTGCAGGTATCAGTGTCATCTCACCAAGACTGGTAGATGGGCTGGTAACAGGACAACCGGCAGCCCTTGCTCCCTTGTTAAAACAAGCAATGCTAAAGTTCCAAATTACCGCTGAGGTGATTAAAGACAATTGGATAGACGTCGGTACGCCCGAGCGCTTAACACAAATTAATGACTATATAGAAAATCACAGTGTCGATAATCATCGCGGTGCATAAACGGTTTTACGACAGTTAAAGTTAAAACAAAAAAGCAGCGCTGAATATTTACTATTCAGCGCTGCTTTTTTATGGCGCTAGGTTTTGATAAAGAGATTTTATACACCCATTGCCAATTTTATTAATTGGGCAATGGTAAAAACAACCAAAAAACCCGCCAAGTATAAGCCTATAAACCAAGCCCATTGCGATTGTTTTTTACTGAGTTTTTTCATCACTATCTCCAAACTGCCTTTTAACTCCAAGCTATTTTCTAACTTCAAACTACCTTTCTAATCTAAGCCATTTTCTAATAATCAGTCATCACATATTCATGAGCGGATTAAGCTAAGCGCGGCTACTATCCCTACTAGATAGATAATAGCCGCTGCTTATTTAATACATGTGCTCGTGGTCGGTTTTACCTTTAAAAGTATAATACGCGAAAGCCGTGTAGCTTAAGATAATAGGTAACATAATACCGGCACCGATGAGCATAAAGGAGAGCGAAGTATCAGCCGCTGCCGCCTCATAAATGGTCATTTGATAAGGTACGATATACGGGAATATTGCCATACAAACGCCGATATAACCCATCAAAAATAATGCAACGGTCAATAAAAATGGACGATACTCGCGCTCAGTAGTTAAATCTTTACGCATAAAGAAGAATAAGAGCAAGACGATAATTGGCATCGGCGCTAGATACAACAGCCCTGGTAAACTAAACCAGCCTTCAAGCGCTTCGATATCTGAAAAATACATAAATATCGTCACCGCAATCATTGCGATGATTAAGGCGGTGAGCAGCCAACCTGATACTTTGCGTGCCCAGACTTGCAGCGTATGTTCGGTTTTGATAATCAGCCATGTAGAACCCAGTAGCGCATAACCAATCAATAGCGCAAAACCGCACATGATAGAGAAAGGCGAGAACCAATCAAAAGGGCCGCCTGTATACAGGCGATTGCTGGCCTCTAAGCCTTGGACTAGCGCCCCAAGCATAATACCTTGGGCAAACGTCGCAACGACAGAACCGATAAAAAAGAAACCGTCCCAAACGTAGCGATGGGCGGTGGCTTTAAAACGGAACTCAAACGCCACGCCGCGCATAATTAAGCCAAACAGCATAAAGATAACCGGCAGATAAAGACCGCTCATAATGATGCCGTAAGCGACAGGGAAAGCTGCGAATAAACCACCGCCGCCCAGTACCAGCCAAGTCTCGTTACCATCCCAAAAAGGCGCGATAGAGTTCATCATGCGGCTACGGTTTTTATCAGAGCCTGCAAACGGAAATAAGATGCCGCAGCCCAAATCAAAACCATCTAGTAAGACGTAGATAAAGACTGATAGCGCAATCAAGCCACCCCAGATTAAGGGTAAATCTAATACATCACCATAGTTAAACATTAGCGTAACCCTCCATCATCGACGTCGTCAGCAGGTTTATCCAAACCTTCTTCAGGCCCTTTGGTTTTATCAGCAGCGCGTTTATCACCGCTTAGCGTGCGACCTTGGGCTTCGGTGACAGAGTGATCATAGAAATGATCATCCGAAGGGTCCTCGTACGGTTTGGGTCCTTGTGCGATGAGGCGCAAAATATAAAAGCTGCCCGCGCCAAACACAAAGGCATATAGCACAATAAAGCCAATCAAGGTTGTCGCCACTTGCTGCGCTGCGATAGGTGACATACTCTCAGCAGTACGAATAACCCCATATATCGTATAAGGTTGACGACCTGTTTCGGTCACAAACCAGCCGGCAAGTAACGCTATAAAGCCAAGCGGCGTCATCATCATCCACGCACGGTGGAAGAGCTTACTCTCAGGATCGAACTGCTGCTTTTTAAAGTACTTATAAAGACTAAATAAACCGATGAGCACCATTAACATACCAATACCAACCATGATACGAAATGCCCAAAATACAATCATAACGGGCGGCTGATCTTCTGGTGCCCAATTTTTAAGACCTTTGACCTCACCATCTAGTGAATGGGTGAGAATCAAACCGGAGACATAAGGAATGCTAAGCTCATAGTTATTGGTTTGGTTCTTTTGGTCCGGTATGGCAAATAGCCGCAATGCCGCACCGCGCTCATCTTCCCAAATCCCTTCCATCGCCGCGACTTTAGCTGGCTGATGCTCAAGAGTGTTTAAGCCATGCTCATCACCGATGAGAACCTGCGCTGGCGCCACAAATATCGCCATAATCATCGCCATGCCGAGCATGACTCGACCATGCTGCCGATGCTCAACGTGCTTTTTGGACTGTAAATAATAAGCGCCAATACCGCCAACCACAAAGGCGGTGGTTAAAAAGGCTGCCGTCATCATATGGGCATAGCGATAAGGAAACGAAGGATTAAAGATAATTTCAATCCAGTTGGTGGGGTATAACAGACCATCAGCGCCCAGCATAAAACCTTGCGGCGTTTGCATAAAGCTGTTGGCGGCCAAAATCCAAAATCCTGAAATCATCGTACCGATGGCAACAATGGCGGTAGAGGCAAAATGCATGCGTTTGCTCACCCGTCCCCAACCAAAGAGCATAATCCCTAAGAAGGACGCTTCTAAGAAAAACGCCGTTAAGACTTCAAACGCCAATAATGGGCCTAAGATATTACCAGCTCTGTCGGAGAACACGGCCCAGTTGGTTCCGAACTGATAGGACATGACCACACCCGATACCACACCCAGTCCAAATACCACAGCGAAAATCTTAACCCAATGTTTGTATACTTCAACATAAATAGGCTCGCCAGTTCTTAGCCAGCGAAATTCAAGCACGGTCAACCAGCTGGCAAGACCGATAGAAAAAGCGGGGAAGATAATATGCCAGGAAATAACGAAGGCAAACTGAATGCGCGCGAGCATCAACGCATCCATTTGATCAATCATAAATGTAGCGAACATAAACGGTTACCCTTATCTGTTAGCTGAATAGCGTTGGCTTCCATGATACGCGCAAGTAACTGTCCGTAACCGTCCATCATTCAGGGCGCTTATTATTACGGGCAATCGCTAAGTATTAGTTAGCGGCAAATGTAATTAAGATAAAAATTTAACTAAAATAGCGTTCATTACCCTTATGTTTTATTCATTACCGTATGGTAAGACTAAAAAATTTTAGGGCTGACTATTTAGCCAAAGTAAATAATTTATATCCTTATAAACTATTAAATATTCATCAAACGATCGTTTTATTCATATTAAACATTTTAGTATTATGCGCTTCACCTTGCGCACACGCAAGTTGCACAAGTGTGCTATCACACACCTATGCGTTCATAAACCACTTACAATATTAGCCAATAATCTTTGAAATAATAGTCATTGTTTAACTATTGTTATCAATAGATACCAAACAGCAATATAAAAAAACAAATTTTAATAATAAGAATTCAAAGCTTTTTATATAGGTGAAATTTAGTTTGTATCTTGCTGCTGTAATTGTTGATGCAAAATACGGCGTAAGGTCAAAATGGTTTGCGGGTTTTCTTGGATGCTATGACCGCCGTTAATAACCGTCTCTGACGCTGCACCATCGAGGTGAGCGCTGGTGTAGGGCACGATACCATCTGACAGCTGCTCGGTGAGTGCTTGCCCAATCTCGCCATCGACTGTCACGGCGGCGACCAGGGGTTGACCTGGTAACTCATCACTATCCGTTAACAGCGCATTGCTGTCATCAACGTCGATAACGTCCTCTGCATGGTCATTTTCTGTTATCTCTTCGGACAAGTCGAGCTTTGCTCCAGCAGGCTGCATTTCTGCCAAACCTCGGGTGATATCGGCATCGTTATTGGCGATGATTGAATGATAGGTGATACGGTCGTTGATACGGATATCTTTGGTTAATTGAATAAAAGACGATTTGTCACTCAATTGACTGGCGCCGTTTTGTAAATATAGCGCGCCGAGCGGGTTCTGGGCCAAATCGCCTTGGATGGCCAAGGCTGCTAAGTTATCGGTCACCGTTTTTACCAAACCAACGGGCAGATACACGATGCGGCGTAGCGCGCGCGTGAACCAGCGGTCGGCATAATCGGTACCGCGAAACGGCGACGATAAAAATACCGCCGTATCTACTTGTGGTAAAGTTTTAAGCTCAAAACGCTCTTTTAGCTGCTCTTTGCCCGCAGACTGCTTGATCGCCTCACGTATTTGACGTTTCTCATTCATCGACAGCGCATTTTGGTCGTCAAGTCGGTCCAAATCATCGAGCAAATTTTCGTCAGACAACATCATACGCGCAATGATACCGCCCATACTATGACTGATAATGACGCTGTTTTTGCTGGCGATATTTTGCCCCGTAGGGTCGGTTTTCTCATAAGTGGTATTGATGAGCTTTTGGATTTGATAACGATTTTCCAAAATAGGCAAGTTGGTTGGATAAAAAATCTGCCAAACTTGATAGTTATTGCGCAGTTTGTCGTCATTAAAAATATCGTTGGTTAAATTGACCCATGTCGCTGGGCTTGAGGCCAAACCGTGCAGCATAATGATGACGCGCTTATCAGCATCATAAGGTTCGAGCATAAAGAGCTTGGGTAAACTGGTTTCTTTTTTACGGGTAATCAGGTTTAGATAACCGACGCCATCAAGCTGGTTTTCTGCCAACCATAAGCCGTAACCTGCTGAAAAGTTTGCCGCCAGTGGATAATCGTCACCTAAGATATTGGCGCTCTCGCTGCGGTAAGGGTTGTATAAATGAATATCAAGCTGTTTGCTGCTCAGGGTATCAAGCACGCTATTGCCCGTCGGCTTAATCAGCCCGGTCATCAGTAAATGTCCGGTCGGATAAATACGCGTACTGGCATCATCACTGTCCAAGCTATCCTTTGAGCGCTCTTTCGAGCTTTCGTTTATATCGCTGGCTGTTCGACGTGGGCTTTCTTGATGCAGTCTGCCCGTCCTATCTGCTAACGACGAGATTAATAATTGACGAATGGTAGTGGTATAGCGGTCGTCCAATGAAGCTACCAAGCTGATACCCAGACCTGGGCGCTTACTAATAGAGTTTAGTCCAGAGAGGCGTAGCTCATAGGTCGAGACCAAATCGGTTAGGGCAGCGGTTTGTTGATTGGCATTTTTGAGGTAGTTATTTTCGTTGGGCAAATAGACATTGAGATTGTAGTCGTCTATGTGCATTTTCATGACTTTAATTTGGTCAGTTGGTTGTCCCTTGACGGCCGTAAGATTGGCAATTACTGCTTGCTCGCTGCTAGTGGGAGTACTTGCGGACGTCGGTAGGTATTCTACCTTGGTATTACCCATCATTTTACCGCCACCATCAGCCGTTTGATAGAGCTGGGTAATCACATCGTTACTAGCGGCGTTATAGATGTCTTGGGTTTGGATATCCATCTCACTTGGAATACGACTTTGCGTGTGTGAGTGTCTGGTTTCTTTATCCGCACCTTCAAAATCATGCTCTAAGCTGTCATAAAATAAGTACGTATAACTGGTTTTAATGGCATCAAATAAACGTTCTTGATAGCCAATCAAGCAGCTATCGGTTCTTTTTTGCTGCGCCTTGGCATCAGTGTCGCTTAAAGGCGCGTTGGCATAATAAGGGTCAATTGGCGGGCGGGCGAGGGCATTGCGGCAGTCTTTAGATTCGCCAAGCTGGCGCGCTTTAGCGTAGTGTAATTCAGCAAATACTGCCAAAGCTGGGCGGTAATGTTCATTTAGCATGCTGTCGGTAAGCTGCGTTAGGCAGAGGTTAAACTGCTGCATACACGCTTGCTCATTAAGCCCGGCTGACAATAGGACTGAGGCGGTATCGCTACTCAGTTTGTTATCGGTGACAATATTGCCGCGCTGGGCGGCGATGGTCTTTGCTGAGGGCTGTTTATTGACGGAGACGGTGCTACAGGCAGGCAATATTGCCATGGCGGCGACCACTGCGAGTAGAGCAAAAGGCGTCTTGTTTTTATGCTTATACTTATACTTATACTTATACTTATGCTCTAGCGACGGCATATCGTTGGCAGGGTCAGCAAATCTCATAGGTCATTCCAATAATAAGTATCAGCAACGCATCATAAATAAGTGATAAATGTCACATTTATATAGCAGCATGAGTGTAACGTAAGTCGAGCTATTCGACTATTGTATTTGTTATCTTATAGTCAGCTATCTTATATTCATATAGCATGAAATACTATCGAAAATATGGATAGGCAATGCTTACCAAAGCCCACTTAGATATTTCTAAATTAAGCACAAAAAAGCGCGCTCACATTATTAATCATAATTGTAGCGCGCTTTTTTACAGCTCTTTAGAAAACAGTGTGAGCTATCATTTTACCAAATAGCTAACACTT
Source organism: Psychrobacter communis (assembly GCF_014836505.1). Classification (NCBI taxonomy): domain Bacteria; kingdom Pseudomonadati; phylum Pseudomonadota; class Gammaproteobacteria; order Moraxellales; family Moraxellaceae; genus Psychrobacter; species Psychrobacter communis. The sequence goes on along the minus strand of NZ_JACSQR010000001.1, from coordinate 127,199 downwards.
TACGTTTCCATCACAAAGAATTAAGTGCTTGGTTTGATATTAATATCTGGGGCAGGGATATCCCAAATATAGAATTTACCATCCTCGATAAGCTTGATTTGTTGACGAATAATAGCGTTGTCAGGGTTTTGTTGCGCCAAGCGGCGTAAACGCTCTAGTGCCTTATCACGGCGATCACTTAACAAGTCAGATTGCGCAAGACTCTGCTCAGCTTCGGTATAACCAAGATCGACTGCTTGATCAAGGTATTTTTGACCTTCTTTAAAACCGCCACCTTCTGAGAGCATCATGCCATAGATAAAGTTGGCCTCGCCGCTATTCGGTTTAAGTTTGATGGCGCGATCGATATATTGTCCGCCACGTACCGTGTATTCTGAGCCTAAATCTAAGTTACGTCCCATGCCATTGAGTTTAGCGGCGCGAACTAAGACATCGTACGAGGCATTTGGCGCTTTAGCGTACGGCTCAATCCATTCAGTCAAGACTTTGATTTTTTCGCGGGCGTTGTGGCGCTGGGTGCGGTTCGGGAAGTTTGGTGGATAATGGCGCGCATTTGGTGAGACTTCTTTGATAAAGTCATCGAGTAAGCTGACGTCCAGTTTATCGGTGCCAAGTCCTTGCTGCTGCGGTATGAGCACGGTAGGGACAAAGCTGATATCTGAAATACTCACTTGCGGGGCTGGGATGTTTGGCAGCTGACCACTGCGTAAATCAATCCCCGTCGCAGTGATAGGACCGCGCTCATAAACGCGCGTCGTACCGGTCAACTCGGACGTGTCTGGTGTTGGTACGGCTGGTGGCTGGGCAGCATTTTGCGCCGTATTTAAAGGCGCACGGTTTGGTTGGACAATAGCCTGCTGGACATTGCTTTGCTGCGTATTGCCTTGTTGCGTATTAGGGGCTTGATTATTAGCTGATTGCGCTATGTTAGTTGGTTGGACGGCATTCTGCTCAACATTGTTTTGAGCGCCAGTCTTAACTCCAACATTGGCTTGAGCATCAGTTGGCGCCGTGCTAATCGTTGCATTTGGCTTGGCTAGGCGAATGATACGTTTACTAGAATCGATAGCGCTAGGTACTGCTGTGCTGCTCGTAGCGGGCGCTGCGGCGGTATTCGCTTCTTCAGCTGCATTTGCCGGCGCTGATAGCAGCATGGCACAAGCGGCAGCGAGTGCTGTTAGGGTCGCAAGCCTAGGCGCTTTACTAGAGTGGGGCGCTTTACTAGAGTGCGATGCTTTATTAGAAATAGGCGTTTGGCTGATGGCTTTCATAAAAATAATTACCTTTTAATCGTTGTCGTTGACCAGTTATTGTAGTTACTGACTTGTTATCTCTTCATCCATTGATTGATCGTTAGGTTTTGGCATTCCGTAAAATCGTACAAATTTTTCATACCCTAGCAAATTAATCTGACTGCTAACAGTAGTAGGATTGTTAAAAGCACAGAATAATGCCGTCTGTAGCCACTAAAAAAGGATGCAGATTAGTAGCGCCTGCGTATTATAGATGATAAACGCTTATAAATGATAAGCAGTGGCTTTCATGCGATTGGCCATCCAGCGCATCGTGTGGCGCACCAGTGGCGACAATGCCGCGCCGCCATTTGCCAGCGCCAACTCGCGGTGATGTAATTCTTCAATATCCATTTGCGCCAGTATTTCTCTTGAGCGTTGATCTTGCGGTGGCAATTGACCGATATGGTCTTGCAAATGCTCACTAACTTGCGCTTCGGTTTCGGCGACAAAGCCCAAGCTAAACTCGTTAGAAATCGCCCCTGCTACCGCGCCAAGCCCAAATGACATGCTGTACCATAAAGGCGTAAAAATACTAGGATGGCTACCAAGCTCATCTAATCGTACCTCGCACCACACCAAGTGATCGACTTCTTCTTCAGCCGACTGTTGCATGGCTTGCTTGACGTCATCGTTTTTTGCGGCAAACGCTTGCCCGTGATACAGCCCTTGGGCGCAGACTTCGCCCGTATGATTGATACGCATCAAGCCTGCGACATGACGGGCTTCGTTGATACTTAGCTCAGGAATCTCATCACTGCTAACAGGCAGCGGGCGAGTGCTAGGATTTGAATGCGGTACAACCGCTCGCAATGCTTTATCTACGCCAAGTAATAGCTGGTCAATTTTTGATAAGGAACGCTGCGCCATGATTCACTCCTGATGGCTGTATGAATTATAAATAGAACTTATGATGAATAGGTTTAAGCTATTTAATAGGCCACTAAACCTATCAGACAACACTTATCGAACCACTATAACAAACAATAGACAATCTCGGCAGCGAAATTATTGGCTTGCTGATTCATATTGCGTTTGGCGCTAGTCGTATCGATTCTGCTCGTCATCATGGGTTTGGATAACGGCGTGTTTGATGTGTTTATTAAGCTTAAGATATAAAAATATACCAAAGATAATATTTAATAAGCCGGTAACTAAAAACAGTTGCGGCAAATTTAGACCCAGCGCATTTAATACCACAATCGAGAAAATCGCCGAACACACCATAAAAATGGCGTTAAAGATATTATTGGCACCGACGATACGCGCGCGATGGCTTTTTGGTGCATAAGCCTGCATAGAGGCGTATAAAGGCACGATGTATAAACCGCCGCTAAAGCCCAAAAAGAACAAGTCGGCAAACACGCGCCAGCTACCGCTCAGACCCCATAAATCACTGATACCAAATAGTGCAGCCGAGCTGACATTGAGTTTGAGCCCTGACAAAGAAAAATATAAATCAATGGCAAAAATGCTCAAACCTGTAATGCCAAAGGGCAGTAGGCGCAGACTGACTTGATTTTTGGTCAGGGATTTGCACAGTAGCGAGCCAATCGACACCCCAACTGAAAATAGCGTTAATAAGAAAATCACCACGGATTCATCGCCATGCAAAATGACTTTGCTAAATTCTGGCGTTTGGGTCAAAAACGTCGCGCCATAAAACCAAAACCAGCTATTACCAAGAATGACAAAGAATAAAAAAGGCAACGAGTATAAATAACGCACCGTCGCCATACTGGTGGTAAAGATATTCCAATTAATCTTCAAATCAGGCTGCATCGCTGACATGGTAGGAATAAAACGGGCGGCAAAATAGCCTATCGCCGCAACAAAAAGCACCGTCACACTTATCCAAAATAGCGGCTGGGTAATTTGGGTCAATACCCCAGCGATAATCATACCAAGCAAAATGGCAAGCGAGGTGCCCATTTGAAACAGACCATTGGCACCGACCAGCTCATTTTCCCTCATCGCTTGCGGCAAGTACGCATACTTAATCGGCCCAAAAAACGTCGATTGCGTCCCCATCAAAAACAGTGCCACAAATAACAGCGCGTACCATTCAAAGACAAAGCCGACAGCAGCGATAATCATAATGCCTATCTCAAGCAATTTAATTAAGCGCGTCAGTTTCGATTTTTCAAACTTATCGGCAATTTGCCCTGCCAATGCCGAAAATAAAAAGTACGGCAAAATAAACAACATCGCCGCCAAGTTATTTAAAATACTGACTTCCATGCCCAATTGGCTGGCAGCAGTATAGGTCAGCACCAGTATCAGTGCTTGCTTAAAGATATTGTCATTAAAAGCACCCAAAAATTGGGTAAAAAACATGGCATTAAACCGGCGATGTTTAAAGAGTTGAAACTGATTGGCCATGAAGATTCCTACAGATGGGTCGCGGCTAATAAAGGAGAAAACAAACTTTTACGCAGTGATTGGCAGATAAACAATTATCAATACTATCAAAAACTTATCGAAATATAGCGTAGGTTTTATCGATGTTACGCCGTATAATAGCAAGGCTTTGGTAAAAATACATGCGCACAGTGCTATGATTTGAGAATTAACTAAGTTATGATTTGTAAATTTTAGCCGTCCAAACCTTTAATGTCAGCGAACTGTTCTACGTTTATTCACCGGTAAGACGAGGCGATTGCCATCGACCGTCACTTGTGCCGCGTGAGGTGATAGGAAATAAATATGAAACACCAGCCTTCAACTCTAGCGCGCCACTCATCGGGGATACCGCCTGCTGCTGCGTCAAATGCGCCGCTGTGTTCGGCTAAATTTGCTCATCCTACTCATATAAATCCTATGGATAACCCTCGTGTTTGTTTTACGCGTACGGCGCTATTTCGGGCATTGACCACCAGTTTGGTTGGTTTTGGGGTCAGTGTTGCTATCGCGCCTAGTGCTCTTGCCGCCACTGATTTAAATAATAATACGGCCAATAATGCAAGCAGCAGCCAACTTATCAAAAATAGTGGCAATGATGCGACCACTGCACAGCCGCAACGACAATCGCAGCCACCAACGCCAAAACCGCCTTCCAATTCTTCGGCTCAGTCCTCGTCTAAACGAGCACTTTCTAAAGATGCCTATGAAGACAGCCAGCTTGATATTGCTTTGGACGCCTTGCGTCTAAAAAAAGCCGTTGAAGAAGGTATTATCGATCAATCGGTATTGGATGATTATAGCGAGCAGAACTTAGGTATTAAAAATCCTAACAAAAACGCCACCGCGCAAGCAAATACCACGGATAAGTCCCAGTTATCAAATAATGATATCGATAGTATTAATGACTTTGCTAGTGCTATCGGTAATGGCATAGATAGTCTAGGCAACAACCAAGCATTTGACAGCAATGAAAACTTAGAGCAGCAAGTTAATAGCGTGCAGCAACAAGGCTATCAGATGATGACGCCTGACGAGATTGATCGCGAGCTGGCGGCGATGGATAAGCAAAACGCTCAAGATATCGGCAATATCACTCAAAGTAATGCCGTTAATAATATCGATGGCATGCGTTATGACGACAATGACTTTCAAGCTTTAGATGGCGCATTTGATGCGCCTGTTGCAAGGTTAGACGATAGCACGCCGCCAATTGGGCTCGATGTGAGTTTAGATGCTACCAATTTACCAGCACCGAGCAATCTTGAAACCTTAGGCAGAAATGAGGCCGCTGCTAAGCAGGCAGAGACAGATAACGTGATGTCACGTCCTATGGACGTCAGCGACTCGGTTGCTAGTGGCACTGGCGATAGCACAACCAGTGTGAACATAGATAATGGTATAGCAAATACCCAGTCGGACAGCATCAATCCTGATGATTATTTGCCTAACTATGAAAACGATGTCAATGCGGTAAAAGAAAGTATCGAACAAGCGGCAAAACCCAAACCGATAGCACGTAATAAAAAAGGCAATATTGTTAAGCGCCTTTATAATCGCTTTTTTAATGGTGGCGTTGTCACCCTACCGCATGTTGAGACGACCATTTATTTGCAACAAGCTGCCGCAGATAATTTAAACGATAATAGCAAAAACAACGCTCAAAACAGTACAAGGAATGCTAAACCAAAATTAACCAAAGCCGATGATGATATTCAGCCCTTTAAGAATATCAAAGCCGCTATTGATGACACTACCTTGCAATCTGTGGTTGATTTCACTGCTGCGCTGCCACGTCTACGACAAAGCGCCTTAGATGCCGCCAAAGCCGTCGGTTACTATGATGTGACCCTACGTTTGCGCCAACCAACTACCGATACCATTGATGTCATTATTGAAAAGTTAGGTGAGCCGGTACGCGTGGATAGCCGCATTGTTGACATTCGCGGCGAGGGCAGCGAGCAAGAAGAGTTTGCCAAGCTGGAAAAAGACCTACCGCCACAAGAGGGCGATATTTTTAATCACCGCGTTTATAAAGACAGTAAGGCGGCGCTTGAATCGCTCAGTGATACCTATGGTTACTTTGATCAATATTGGCTCAATAAATCGGTCGATATTATCTTGCCCGACAATACCGCCGATGTGTCGCTGGTTTACAATACGGGCGATCGTTACAAGTTTGATGAAGTGGTGTTTTTTACTTATGATCAAGAGTCGGGTACGCTGACCCGCGATCCTGAAAAGCTACCGGTTGAATTGTCGTTATTAAAGCAGCTGGTCGGCTTTGAAGAAGGCGAGCCATTTTATCGTCCGGCCGTGACCAAGTTTAGTAACGATTTATCGGCGACCCGCTATTTTAATACTGTCAACGTCGAGACGATTTTGCCGCCAGACGAGCGTACAGAAAGCAGTACTTTAGCCTTTGATAATACGCCTAATAGCAGTAGTACTGAGACTACCGATGGCGACTTCGATAGCAATAATATCGAGCAAGATGAGGCAGTCAAAGCCGAAAATGACGCTGAGCGTTACGCTATCAGCGGTGAGACGGTCAATCCAGCCGATATCGCTGCCATCGAGTTTGAAGCCGATGAAGAAACCTTGAGTAAACTGCAAGCCATTAGACAAAAAGCTGAACGTTTAAGCCGTTTGCCGGATGATCGCGTCTTGGATGAAAAAGACCAAAAAGCCACTAGTATTTTGGGTAAAATCAGCGACTCTATCAGTAATGTCGCACAAAAAATCTTCCCTGATGAAGAAAATATCCTTGCCGATGAAAACTTCGTCCCGCCAACGCTTGCTGGACGCAAAACCCCGCAGGACGTGTTAGAAAACAAAAAAGTACCGCTGTACGTCTTTGTTTCGGCAAACAAACCACGTGATGCCCAAGTCGGTCTCGGTTATGGTACTGATACTGGGGTGCGCGCCACTGCCAAGATAGATTATAATTTGATCAATCGTAAAGGCTATCAAGCAGGGGCGGAAACCGAAGTTTCGCGCATTACCAAAAATGTCGCCGTGTATGGCAGTCGACCATGGAAGCATCCGCTAAACGATAAGTTGGATGCCCGTTTGACCTACGAAGAAGAGGTTATCGATCAAGGCGAAGGTAATTTTGACTTATCTACCCGAACCTTAAAAGCAGCATTGGCGCGTAATATCCGCCGTGAAAACGGCTGGGATCGTAGCTACTCTCTGCGCTACCGTTTAGATGAGTTAGAAACTGGCGTCGATGAGGAAGAATTAGACAATCTGCCAGTACGTTTTACTTCCTCGAAACCGACGCAGCACGCCCTATTATTTGGTTATGGCATGAGCAAAACAGACGTCGATAATGCTGCCAATCCTACCCGCGGGTTCCGTCAGTATTATGCGCTTGAAGCAGGTTCAGAAAGTCTGCTAAGTGATACCGATATGGCAATTTTACGCGCGGGTGTGAGCGGTCTTTATAGCTTCGGGGCTGACGATAAACACCAAGTGCTGGGCAGTTTAAATACCGGTTATATCTGGGCAGATGATTTTTACGAAGTGCCTTATAAACTGCGCTTCTTTGCTGGCGGCGATCAAAGTATTCGCGGTTATGATTACGAAAGCCTATCACCGATTGAGAAAGGCTATCTTACCGGCGGACAAATCCTGGCAGTCGGCAGCGCGGAATATAACTATGAGTTTAAACCAGGTTTCCGCGGCGCAGTCTTTACCGATGTCGGTAATGCCTATGACAAAGATTTTGAAACTGACACCAAAGTTGGCGTCGGCGTCGGTATCCGCTGGGCGTCGCCGGTTGGTGTGGTACGTGTCGATGTTGCTGCTGGCGTGACGGAAGATAGCATCCCTGTTAGACTGCATCTGTTTATCGGGTCGCCTTTATAAATGGCTGCTATAAGTACGCCTAACACGAGTGCTTATAGCAGTCTTGATAAAAACCCAAAAACCGCCTTATTTTTCATTCTAGCGCTTGCTGGTAATCCTTCTTTAACATAGCTGAGTGTCATGTTGACCAAAAATACCCCGCCAAATAAGCCCTCGGATGAAGATCCAGCACAGCGCGATGCCCGCGCTGTTAGACGTTGGTTTCCCCTGTCTTTTTTGCTCAAATTAACGGTTCTTATTTTGATTGTACTGGCGATTATGTTCGCCATATTTTTATATGCGGTCGGTACTGAGTCAGGCACAAAGTTCATTTTAGAAAAAATCAGTGCCGAGACGGGGGTTAAGTTTAAATACGGTCGGGGTAATCTGCGCGATGGTATTTGGGTCAGCGATATCGATATCAACGCTACCGAAGACCTTGAGATATTGGTCGATAAAGCTTATGTCAAAATAGGCTGGCGCGCGGTATTTGCCAAAGAAGTGCATCTACGCGATGCCGACATTCAAACCATTGAGATTATCAATAATAAGCCACCTACGGGCGAGCCGTTTGATTATCGAACGCTTAGCTTGCCAGTCAATTTGCGCTTTGATCAAGCAAAAATAAAAACCATTATTTATAAACAAGTCACCAAAGACCCTATCGTTGTGCATGATATCGAAGCGCGAGATTTGACTTGGGTTGGTAGCGTGGTGAACGTCGGGCGCGGCAAATTGCAGTATGCGGATATTGTAAAAGTCAGCGCTTTAAAAGGTCAGGCAGATTTACAAGGCGACTATCCTTTAGATTTGAGCGGAATTGTCGAGGTAAGTGCGTTAGAAAAAGCCTATATCGACCCTTTAAATATCACCGCAACCGGTACGCTAAAACGTACCGTTGGTAAAGTCCGTAGCCGTTATAACGACAGCGATGTCAGCGGTGATTTCGTGGTGCAGGGCCTAGATGAAGGTTCGCCGTTTCAAGCGAAACTTAAATGGGACGATATTTTAATTCCTTATGCCGATAGCCAAAATATCCACCTAAAAAGCGGCATGGCGACCGCGTCGGGCGTCATCTCGGAGATACGTCTGCGTATCAATACCGAGCTGACCGCTAAAGATATCCCATCGGGTCACTATCAAGGTCGCGGTATTATCGCCAACAGTCAGCTGCGCGTTGATCGTTTGGATGCGCAAGTACCAGCAGGCAATTTGACATTGCAAGGTATTTTGGACTGGAAAGAGAGTTTTGATGCGGTAGTCCGCGCCACAGGCAGTAATTTTGATATTCGACAGGCGATTCCAGCTGAATATGCCGACTTTAAACCCTATGCGCCGCAAAAGCTCAATGGTCGTTTATCGGTACGTTATCAGCATAAAAATAAAAATGGCAATCTAGAGATGGATGCAGATTTGCGTCAGCGCGATGGTGAGCATCTCAATGCCAATATCGTGCGTGGCAAAACGCCTGCTCGTGGTCGCAGCGCCAATTCTAAGCAAGTCACGCCTTGGTATATCGATGCCAAGTGGCAAAATCTGGTACGCCGCAATCTGCCAAATATCGGTAATGTCGACAGTCCAAGCGGACAAGCCAATGTTATTATCCGCGGCTCGAATTTATCGGTCGATGGCAAAGCGGTGATTAATGAGTTAAATGCCGCCCCTAAAGGCAACTATGATGTGCGCGTGCGTAAAGCCGGCGACGTGATTAATATCAACCGTCTTAATTACAAAGGTATAGTAGGCGACCTATCTGGTACAGGGCAGATTCAACTGGCCAGTAAAAAACACCCGCTAACGTGGCAAATTGATGCGCGTACCAATGGCTTATTACCCAAAAAATATCGTAGTGACTTACCGCTTGAGCGCTTAACAGGGCATATCAATGCGCGCGGGCGTATGCTCAATATCAGTAAAAACCGTGTCAAAGGTCAGCGCCATATTATTAGTTTTACTAATACCGATTTAAAAGCAAACCTTGATGCCAGTCAAGATAGCCGCGCTATTGGTATCACGGGCAGCGGTGATGCTAGCGTTGATATTATCGGCGGCGAGCTGTCTGTTTTTGATGCTCGTTTTGATGGTCATATTGATTCCGCTGACGTACCAAAGGGCAGCTTATCGATTGATGCTGCTGGTACGCCAAAGCTGATTCGTATTCGTAAACTCAACTATAACGGTGAAGCCGGCGCAGTAAAAGCGAACGGTGTCATTGACTTACGTCAAAACATTGGCTGGACGGTCGATGGCCGCTTTGACAAATTTAACCTTGGCTATTTTTTACCCAATAATGCCGCCATTATCACTGGTGATTTAAAAACCAGCGGCGTGTGGCAAACGCCGCCAAAGAACCAAGCCAATACTAATTCTAACGCAAAGGGTAAGCTGAAAAACTTTGCGGTGAAATTTGATGGTGTATTAGATGCTGAGCAACTGCCAGCCGGTAAACTTAGCATTGACGCCAGTGGTGACGCACAGCTGATTCGTATCAAGCGTTTCCGCCATGTCGGCGCCGCAGGTAGTATCGATGCTAATGGTACGGTCGATGTGCGTAAAGGTATCGCTTGGAATGTTAAGGCGGTGATGAATCGCTTTAACTTGGGTTATTTCTTTAAAGATATCCCAAGTACCATCACTGGCACTATTGATACCGATGGGCGCTGGGGTGACAATCAGCAAATCGTTAATATCAAACAAGTTAACCTAAGTGGCGTGCTAAAAGGCCAGCCGCTCAGTGCCAAAGGTAGTCTGGTGGCGAAGCTGCGCCTACCAAAAGACTTGGGCAGTTATTTTAAACGCTTACAAGCACAGGATGCACAGGCACAGTATCAGCAAGTTAATGCGCTAATCGATAGCTTAAATGCCAATAATTTGGTGCTACGTTGGGGCGATAATTATCTTACTGCCAATGGTAACGCAAAGCAGCTACAAGCTAAGATTAATATCACCAGTCTTGACCAGCTATCAGATAAGCTTGCTGGTAAAGTGACGGGCGGCGCAACCTTGTCGCAGCCGGCAGGACAGGCGCTGCCCACGATTTATATTGACTTGGTTGGTGAGCGACTAGCGCTACCGGGCTTTATTTTGCGTCAAGGACGTATCCGCGGTAAGCTCGTCAATTTGGCCAATAGCCCAAGCCAGCTTATTATTAGCGCCGAAGGTTTGGATGCGGCAGGTCAGAGCTTTAAAAAGGTCAATGCGACTTTTAATGGCACTGAGCAGGCGCATGTGGTCAATCTTGAAGTGGCAAATGATGAACTTGCTATCGCCGCTCGGCTCAAGGGTGGTTTTAATCGCGATAAGCTCAGTTGGTCAGGGGTGATTGGTAAAGGACGTATCAAATCAAAATATGCGACGTTAAACCAACTACAACCTGCGCAGTTGATTGTCAATTTACCCAAAAAGCAGGGCAATAACTCTACCGACTTAAAAGTGCAGCTTGCCGCCCACTGTTGGCAGGCGACCGACCAAACGGGCAAGCTGTGTTTGCGTGAGAATCTCATTGCTTCACCAGCGGCAGGTCAAGTCAATTTAGCGGTACAAAACTTGGATACTTCACTATTCTCGGTCTTTTTACCCAAAGATATCGATTGGCAAGCGAAAATTAATGGTAAAGCCATCGTCGGTTGGCAACGTGGTCGTCCGCCGACGATCAATACCACGCTGTATTCTGACAACGGCAAAATCGGCTTAATGCAAGATGGCGATAGTCAGCCGGTTACCTTGCCTTATAAGCGTGTGTCGGTCATTGCTTTGTCGGTCCCTGAAGGCATCAAACTGCGCACGGATATCAATACTGGTCGCGGTGCGCGTGGCTATGCTGAGGTCATCGTTGACCCTTATAAAACACCGAAACCTATCTCGGGTGCGCTGGTGCTCAATGAGTTGAATTTAGCAGTATTTAAGCCTTTCTTCCCCGGTATGCGCGTGCTCGAAGGCAATATTACTATGGCAGGTGGTTTGGGTGGGACGCTCGATAAACCGCAGTTTTATGGCGATGTGAAATTGGCAGATGGCCGTATTGCGATGCTAGATTTACCTATCAACTTAAGAAAAGTCAATGTCGATGCCAAAATTCGTGGTACGCAGGCGAATATCGACGGCACTTTTAATAGTGGTACCGGTACGGGCAAGCTGACTGGTACGGTAAATTGGCAACAAAAACTGCAAGCTAAGCTCAGCATCATTGGCGAGCGTTTGGTATTGACTCAGCCGCCATTATTGTTGGCTGAGATTAACCCTGATATCGACATTATCGTGCGTCCGGGTGACCGTTATGTCAATATTACTGGCGCGGTCAGTGTGCCGTCAGCGACCATTCGTCCACCAGAAGCCAGTGAAGATATCATTACCCAAACCGAAGATGCGGTAGTGCTTGATCGCCGTTTGATTGGTAATATTGATGAGGTTTTAGCGATTTCAAAACCTTGGTCAATCAATGCCGACATCGGTATTGACTTGGGCGATGACATCAATTTCCGCGGTTTTGGTGCAGTGATTCCGTTAGCAGGGGCGATTAATGTCACCCAAAATGGCACAGGCGTTATGCGCGCCAAAGGCGTCGTGCAGGTTTCTCGCCGTACCAATGTCAATATTTTTGGTCAGAGCTTAGAGCTGAATTACGGTCAGGTGCGTTTTAATGGCGACGTGATGAAACCAAATCTGAGCATTGAGGCGGTTAAAACCATCAGCGGTAAGACCGTCGGCGTACGCGTTAAAGGCAATACAGAAAATCCAAATATTATCGTCTTTAACAATGCTGGCTTAACCCAGCAGCAAGCGATGAATGCCTTGATAACGGGCCGTATTAATAATAAGAGCGCGACGCAAATCAGTGAGCAAGGCTTTAAATCGCAGGTGACTAATAACCTTGCGGCGGCGGGACTAAGCTTTGGGCTGAGTGGCACGCGCAATCTGACCAATCAGATAGGTCAAGCGTTTGGCTTCCAAAGCCTAACCGTTGATGCATCAGGCAGTAGTGATGACACCAACGTCAACGTTACTGGTTATGTGACCCCTGATTTGTATATTCGCTACGGAGTCGGGGTGTTTAATGCACAAAATAGCCTATCTATCCGTTATCAGCTAACGCGCCGCATTTATGTCGAAGCAACTTCAGCGGCGGAAAACGCGGTCGATGTGGTTTATAGTTGGCAGTTCTAAGCACTTAAGCTTTTAATAGCTTTACTATACTGTCGATTTTTAAGTCGCTTGTTAGTGGTTCATTTAATGCAATAAAAAACGCCTTTATCAAAAGGCGTTTTTTTATGCGGTGAGCAGTTGATTTATTTGGTCAAAATTAAGCGGTTATTGCGCGTTAAGCGTAAGCGATATTCTTCGCCTTCGTGCTCGATACGCACTTCTTTGGTTAGCGCAAATAGGTGCTGTGATTGCAGCGTAGGCAAGCGGTTTTCGCGGCAGTTTAAATAACGAGAGATGACCATGCTCATAGTAAATTCCTTTTGATAAAATAATTAAAGATAAGGCAGTGGGGTAAAGTAAGTTATTAACGATAATAATTATCATTTACATTGAAAGCTTTTGCAAGCTATTTGATAAAATAAATCACAGTTATTATGTAAACTTATATAAAGCAGCATTTACAAACGCTATAAGTCAAAACAATCGTACCATTATAAAGGGCAATAGAATGCGCAGTCATGTAGAGGATTCAAGCAAAAATTTGTTCGCTAAAAATGAGGCAAGTGCCCATAAACCGCTAAAAATCGTCAATGTTGCGGTGGCGGTCATTTATTATCAGCATCAGTATTTGCTCGGTTTTAGAAATGCATCGCAGCATCAAGGTAATCGTTATGAGTTTGTAGGCGGCAAGATAGATACTAATGAAACCATTCAACAAGCGCTGATACGCGAAGTCGCTGAAGAAATAGGTATTGATATCGCAAATAATACTGCAGTGAAACTCGGTCGGCTGCATCATGATTATGGCGATAAGCAGGTATGTTTGCAGGTTTACAAGGTAGCACTAAGTGCGCAGCAGTATGAACAGCATAAACATTGCCAGCAGGGATTGGAGGGTCAAGCATTAACTTGGGTAGATAAATCGAAGTTAATGGCAGGAGATTATCAACTGCCAGCCGCTAATAAAACCGTTCTTGCATGGTTGCGCTTACCACAACAGATAGCAATTACTTATCCATTGGCACACTTTAACGACGCGGCTGATCCAGCAGCAGCTTGGCTACAATTTCATGCAGCGCATTTGGCGCATGATGCTTGGGTTTATGTCCGTCCAAAAGCCATGGATGCAGATAATAATATAGCGCAGCTATTACGCTTGCGTGCAGATATACAGGCGATTGTACCAGCTGAATTTGAAAGCGACCAAGCACATAAGCAAGCTATAAACCACCAAATCGTCGCAAAGCAGTTAACCCAAACACAACTTATACGCGGCTTAAGCGATATTGATAACGCTGTTTATCAGAATAACCATATACCGTACGACGTTCTATCTACAAACCATTTATTAAACTATCCATTAATCATTAGCTGCCACGACGCCGAAAGTGTCGCTGCCGCTAATAAGTTGGCGCATAGACGTTTAGAGCAACAATTACCACCCGTTATCGGTATTTTTATATCACCAGTTTTAGCAACCCAAACCCATCCTGATGTCGAGCCACTTGGCTGGCAAGCGTGGTCGATATTAGCAGAATTAGCCGATATACCAGTGATTGGCTTAGGTGGTTTATCGCCAGCAATGAGGGCTCAAGCAGAGCAGTATGGCGGCATTGCTGTTGCTGGTATCCGACGATTTTTGCGGTAATTTTTAACATGGTATTTATATTATTTTTGCGTATATTCGCAGCCAATAATTAACCAAAATATGAAAGGTAAATCAAAAACTGAAAGCAAATGTAAGGCCATATAAGAGTGAGGTTTAATGGGGGCAAACCACTGATTTTAAATCTATTTTTACACAAGGTAACCATGTATTGCTTGTATGGCATAAATACAGAATTACTTACAAACCGTTGCGTTTTCCTACATTGCTACACTGTTTTGCTTAGCCCTTTGCCATTACTATAAACCTGCAAATTACTAAAGGGCGCAAAATCAGTTTGTTAAGGGCGATTCATCTAGCAACTTTTTATCCAATCACTTGCTATTTAACCAATTGCTATCCAACCACTTCTTATCTATCGTGATTTTATTCATCACAGCGCCACTGAAAGGTATAGTAAACATAAGTAATCCAGTATTTAATTTTCACTCATCTGTCTTTTGTATTTGAAGTGATTGTTGAGCATTATTTATACTGAGTTAATCGCTATAAAATTTGATAAATGAAAAATTTTAACTAACACTATTAATAAATGGTACTCCTATGAAAACCAATAAGTTACCTAAGTCAGCATGGCCTGATTCGCAGGCAGCTGGTTCTCAATCACAGCAGACTAAATCAAGTCAGCATTATCTTGATAAAAACTATTTAAAAAAAGGTTATCGCAAGACAGATAATACGTCACAATCGAGTGATGCCAGCAATGACGCTAACTATCACAATGATAGCGCGAACGATATGCCAGTAGACGATGTCGCCCTAAAGGCACCAGCAACAGATAATGAATTCGTCTATAAAAAGATTGGACAAAACGCGCCTAAAGCCGCAAAGTCTGTATTGATTGATAGCAGTGATCACGATCAAAATAACTATAATACAAGTTTTAAAAGCACTCAAGATTTGCAAAGCCGCAGTTTTCAAGATGGCGGTGGATACAAAAAAGCGCCTGCTTATAAGAAAGTGCAAAAAACTACTGATATCAATACTACCGATATCAATATTGATGCTGCTGTAGACATCTCAGCGAAAAGCTTAAATGGCAATACTAAATCCAATAAGTCTATTACTGCTGAAGCTGTCGATGCAGATGACGGCAATGAAGATATGGGTTTACCAACAATACCAGAGCGTATATTTATGAATGGACTTATCAAGCATACAGGTATTGCTCTAGCAATTATTATCCCATTGGCTGCGTTCTCAGCCTATGCAGCGACGCCGCCCGTCAATACCGCGGCTAAAGCTACTGTGACCGCTAATGTAACGACGGATAAAACCAGCACAGAAACCTTATCCATTAAGCCAAATGCAATTATCCATAAATCTGCTAGCGTTCCAACTACAGTTGATAGCGTTGATCTCAAAAAATACGCTGGTACTTGGTACGAGATAGGGCGCTTGCCGATGTATTTTCAGCGCAACTGTGCCAGTGATGTGACTGCGACGTATGTTGAAAAAACTGACGGTTCAGGCATTAAGGTGATTAATCAATGCAAAGCGCAAGATGGTTCAGCCATTACCGCAGAAGGTCTAGCTAAACCCGCTGATGCTTCGGGTAGTAAATTAAAGGTTACTTTTTTGCCGTCATGGATTCGCTGGGTGCCTGTTGGCCGCGCCGATTATTGGGTACTGGCGCGTGACGCAGATTACAAAACGGCATTGGTTGGCACGCCAGATAAAGAATATTTATGGTTACTGGCTCGTTCGCCGAATGTTAGCCAAGAGACCTATGCAAAATATCGCCAAATTGCCCAAAAGCAGGGCTACGATTTAAAAGAATTTAAACTTACCCCGCAGACCAATCAGACGGTAAAGTTGGTTCCTTAAGTTTTTCATAACCATACATGGCATAACCATATAAGTATTTTATAATTATCATATTTTTGTTTGATTTATCGATAATTGACAATAGAGCAGCAATGCAAGCTGCCTTTAGTTTTATGCAGTAACTTATAAAGCGCTAAAAAACGCGATAAGTACGTCAAATTCGGTTATCACTAGCAAAATAGGGCGTTTTAGGCTAAAATCTACCTTATCTAAAGACGGTGACGATAAAGACTGTGACGCTAGTTAGTGATAGTTACTATTGCCAATCACTACCGCCAAAGTCGAGCATGACTGTTTTAATATCGTTATTTAAACAATGATGACCTATCTATTTATATTTCTTCCTACTTTTCTGCTACCTAATTACTGACCATAAGGATGTTTCTCGTGAGCAACGCTGATACCTTACGCCAATTACATCAAGACCATTTGAGCAATTATAACCAACAAGAGCAACAAGCCATCGAGCTTATGGGCTTATTAAATAAGCTTTATAATGAGCAAGATGTGCAAGTGACATTGTTTGGTGATACGCTAGATACAACCTCTGTGGGTCAAATACTGGCATTGCATCAAAAAGTCGCGCTACGTGATAAAGGTGCTAAACCTATCGCTGTCGCGGATACTTTAACGATGGTTAAAACGCTTGCAGAGAATAAAGACATCCAAGCGGCGCGTATCGATGTTGGTCAATTGATTGCTAATGACAGTGATTTACAAGCGGTATTAGAGTCTATTAACAATGACAATGCAGCTAGCAATGGCGCAACGGACGTGGTGCTATATGGTTTTGGCCGTATTGGTCGTATCTTAACGCGTCTTTTATTGTCACAAGCGTCAAGCGCTAAAGGCTTACAGCTAAAAGCCATTGTGGTGCGTCCAGCAGCAGCGGGCGATCTGGCTAAGCGCGCTTCATTGCTTGAGCGCGATTCAATCCATGGTAGCTTCGCTGGTGGCGTCGTTGTCGATGATGAAAACAATGGTTTGATCATCAATGGCCGCTTTGTACAAGTTATTTATGCCAAAGACCCAAGCGAGATTGACTATACGGCTTATGGTATCAACGATGCATTGGTCATCGATAATACTGGTATTTGGAAAGATGAAGACGGTCTTGGCAAGCATTTACAATCGACTGGTGTGAAAAAAGTATTATTAACAGCACCAGCTGGTGGTGATATTAAAAACGTCGTTTATGGCGTCAATAACGATACGGTCGGCGATGACACTATCGTCAGTGCAGCGAGCTGTACCACCAACGCGATTACCCCAACGCTCAAAGTCTTAAATGATGAATACGGTATCGAAAACGGTCACGTAGAAACTATTCACTCGTTCACCAACGATCAAAACTTAATTGATAATTATCATAAAGCTGATCGCCGTGGCCGCAGCGCGGTATTGAATATGGTTATCACCAGTACTGGCGCGGCAAAAGCGGTCGGTAAAGCCCTACCAGAGCTTAGCGGTAAATTGACGGGTAATGCGATTCGTGTACCAACGCCAAACGTCAGCTTAGCGATTTTGAACTTAAACCTTAAAACGGCGCCAGCCAGTGCCGAGGCGTTAAATGAGTTCATGCGTAAAGTGTCTAATAGCAGTCAGTGGCAAACTCAGATTGCTTATACAGATTCTACCGAAGCGGTATCAACTGATTTTGTTGGTGATACGCATGTCGGTATCGTCGATGCGCAAGCGACGATTTTGACAGACAATCATGCTATCGTTTATATTTGGTACGATAACGAAGTTGGCTATAGCACGCAGGTGTTACGTTTGGCCACGCAAATGGCTGGCATCAGCTATGCGCAAATTCCAGCGTAAAAATTTGCACAGCTGCTATCTTAGCCGTTTGTATTTAGATAAAATGCTAAGGCAAAATAGCGGGACGAAAGTAAGTTTTATCCTAGATAAATCGGTGTAAATTATTAACGGCAGTATTCAAACACCCGATAGTCCGAATGGTTATCGGGTGTTGTTGTCATGCTAAATGCTAAGCGTGGTATGACATTTTAGTAAATGCCGTTTTAAAGAAGATTTTATATTTTTTTAAGTTATTCATAACTACCAAACATATAGCTACCATCTAAAATACAGTCGCTGACTGTAAGTTGATAAACGAGATGGTAAATAAAGGAACGAAAGATGCGATTTATTGATGAAGCCGTCGTAACGGTAAAAGCAGGTGACGGTGGTAACGGAATCGCCAGTTTTCGCCGAGAAAAGTATGTCCCACGTGGTGGCCCTGACGGTGGTGATGGCGGTAAGGGCGGCGATGTCTATGTCATTGCCGATGACAATACCAACACCTTAGTTGACTACCGTTATACCCGTCGTTATGACGCCATGCGTGGTGAAAACGGTCATAGTAAGAACTGTTCAGGTAAAGGCTCTGACGATATTTATTTGCCAGTTCCAATTGGTACGACCGTGGTTGATACCGAAACCGACGAAGTATTAGGCGATTTGATTGAAATTGGTCAAACGCTACTGATTGCCAAAGGCGGCGACGGCGGTCTGGGTAATACCCATTTTAAAAGCTCGACCAACCAAGCACCGCGCAAAGCCACTTCAGGTTTTGAAGGCGAATTAAAGGTGCTGAAGTTTGAGCTAAAAGTAGTCGCTGACGTTGGTCTGATTGGTTTACCTAACGCGGGTAAATCAACCTTTATCCGTCAGGTATCTGCCGCCAAACCTAAGGTTGCCGATTATCCCTTTACCACCTTAGTGCCAAACTTAGGCGTGGTTGATATCGGTCGTCACCGCTCATTTGTGATGGCAGATATTCCGGGTTTAATCGAAGGCGCGTCAGAAGGCGCAGGACTTGGCATTCGTTTTTTAAAGCATGTCGCTCGTACACGCCGTCTGTTACACTTGGTTGATGTAAAACCGATCGATGGCAGCGACCCAGTAGAAAACGCGCGCGTGATTTTAAATGAGCTTGAGCGTTTTTCACCTGAATTGGCCAATTTGCCACAGATTTTGGTGCTAAATAAAATTGATCAGGTTGCCGAAGAAGACTTAAACGAGCTTTGTACCCATATTGTGGCTGAGCTTGGTTGGACAGGTATGGTATTTCGTACCGCAACCTTGACCGGTGAAGGCGTTGATGCGATTAAGTACCATTTGATGAATGAGATCGAGCGCGAGCGTGAGCGTGAACTCGAAGATCCGATTTTTGCTGAAGCCCAAAAAGAGCGTTTTGAGCGCTTAGAAGCAGAAGTTCGTTTGAATACCGAAGCGCAGCGTGAAGCCTATCGTGCGGCTCGTAAAGCAGCGCGTGAAGGTACCAATTTAGACGACGATGACGATTTCGACGATGGCGTCGAAGTGGTATACGTTCCTTAATATATCTAAGGTTAAATTGGCAAAAGTTAATGTTTCGTTTTTTAAATAGGTGTGCGTACAGTTCTAATATTATTCACGTAATTCATTTACCCTAGCAACAGGAGTTTATATGGCAGTTGACATAGAGAACACGACAGAAGAAGCAAGGTTTGTTAAGCAAGCTCGCAACTTTGATATTCGGCGCGTTATTGTCAAGATTGGCTCATCGCTATTAACCAATAATGGACGAGGGCTTGATCGAACTGCCATTTACGAATGGGCAAAGCAGATTGCCAAACTGCATAAGCAAGGTGTGGAAGTATTGCTAGTGTCGTCAGGTGCGGTTGCTGAAGGCGTGGTGCGGATGAATCTGGACGAGCGCCCAAGGAAACTGGCGGCGCTACAAGCTTGTGCGTCCATCGGACAGATGGGCTTGATTGAAACCTGGTGGTCAGCATTGATTCAGCATGGTATTCAAAGCTCGCAGCTATTATTAACTCATGATGATTTGTCTAATCGTAGTCGCTATTTAAATACCACGGGAGCATTGACGCAGTTATTAGAATGGCGTGTGCTGCCCGTAATCAATGAAAACGATACCATTACCATTGATGAGATTAAATTCGGCGATAATGACACCTTAGGCGCGATGGCGGCGGCGATGGTCAATGCCGATTTATACATTATTTTGACCGATCAAGAAGGCGTTTTTACTGATAATCCGCGTAACAATCCGAATGCCAAAATGATTCGTCAAGAGCGCGCGATGGCCGATTACTTATTTGATATCGCTGGCGATGGCGGTAAACTTGGTCGCGGTGGTATGCTGACTAAAATCCGTGCTGGACGCTTAGCTGCCATGGGCGGCTGTCCAACGGTTATTGTCAGTGGCGCTATCGACGATGTGATTACGCGTGTGGTTTCTGGCGAAGCGGTCGGTACGTTATTGACTACTAATGATGCCGATAAAATCATTGCTCGTAAACAGTGGCTAGCGGCGCATTTGCGCATGTCAGGCACGCTCATTGTAGACGCTGGGGCTGCAAAAGCGGTTGTCGAACATCACAAGAGCTTATTGCCAGTTGGCGTCGTCGAGGTTCGCGGTGATTTTGATGAAGGTGATGTGGTAGAGATTGTCAATCAAGACACGGGCGAGCGTATCGCTGTTGGTCAAGTGAACTTCTCATCGCGTGACGCTTGCCGCGTGGCTCGCGAGCGTACAGAGCAGTTTGATAGAATCCTTGGTAACAAGGAAGAGCGTGTGGTCATGGTACATCGCGACAATTTAGCGTTAACCGTGTAGTTATACCCCTTTAATCGGTAGGTGTTCTCAAAGCTTAATAGTAAATGGTATTTAATATAAAGAAGCTGATATCAAATCATTATGAAGCTTTTTAGGATTAAATGCCGCTATCTATGCGTTATAAGCGTTTATTAATCTTTTCTTTCACTTATTTTATCTTGCCCTGTTATTTATTTTATTGAATATAGGGCTGTTTTGGAGAGTTGTACATGAGTGCTTCAGACAGTAACCATGCGCTTGAGCAGAACTTTGCGCCTTTAAAAAACGATAGATTGCTACGAGCACTCCGCTTTGAGCCCATAGATACCACGCCCGTATGGATGATGCGCCAAGCCGGCCGTTATTTACCAGAATATAAAGCCACCCGTGCCGAAGCCGGTGATTTTATGAGCCTATGTAAAGATACGGCGCGTGCGACCGAAGTCACTTTGCAGCCGCTGCGCCGTTATGACTTGGACGCCGCAATTTTATTTAGTGATATTTTGACCATTCCTGATGCCATGGGGCTAGGACTGTATTTTGAAACGGGCGAGGGTCCGAAGTTTAAGCATCCGATTCGTACGCAAGCGGATTTAGACAGATTGCCGGTACTCGATATGAATGACTCGCTTGATTATGTCATGCGCGCGGTGACGAGCATTCGTAAAGCACTAAACGGACAAGTGCCGTTATTCGGCTTTTCGGGTAGCCCTTGGACGCTAGCGACTTATATGATTGAAGGCGGCAGCTCAAAAGATTATCGCTATACCAAGGGTTTCTTATATAGCAATCCGGAGTTTTTACATCAATTATTAGATAAATTGGCAACGTCAGTGATTGATTATTTGGATGCGCAAGTGGTTGCTGGCGCACAAATTTTGCAGATATTTGATAGCTGGGGCGGGGCGCTTGGTCATCGTCAGTTTGTGAATTTCTCGCATGCCTATAATAAGCGTATTGTCGCTGAGCTAAAGGTACGTCATCCAGAAATCCCAGTCGTACTATTTACCAAAGGCGGTGGATTGTGGCTCGATGTGCAAGCGGATAGTGAGGCCGATGCGCTAGGTTTAGACTGGACAATGCCTATTGATCGCGCCCGTCAAGTATTGACAGAAAGTCAGCGCCAATTGACCAAGCAACATAAAAAACTACAAAGTAGCAAAGCCATTCAGGGTAATTTAGACCCCGCAACCTTGTACGGCTCGCCTGCAACTATCCGTGCTGAAGTCAACGCGATGCTCGATAGCGCTTACGCCAGTGGCGAAAAAACCGGCTATGTGGCAAACTTAGGTCACGGTATTACCCAGTGGGTCAATCCTGATAATGCCAAAGTCTTTATCGATGCGGTACATGATTATAAAATTTAAGTTATAAAATTTAATATCGTTAATTATTAAAAAATGAACGTTTAAAAGCGCTAGTAATAGCGCTTATATTTAGAAGCAACAAGGTTTAACTTTGATGTAGAGCTTATCTCTATCTAAATATTTACGCATTAAAAGAAAAAGGAATATCTTATGATTTCAGCAGCGATTGTCGGCGGCACAGGCTATACAGGTATTGAGCTGATTCGCTTATTATCTGCCCATCCTGAAGTGTCTATTGATTTGCTAACCTCACGTAGCGAAGCTGGCACCCGCGCTGATGAGATATTCCCAAGCTTACGCGGTATCTCCGATATAGTTTTTAGCGATTTAGGTGATGAGACGCTAGCGACCTTGCAAAAATGCGATGTGGTATTCTTTGCGACCCCACATGGCGTGGCAATGAAGCAAGCAGAGGCATTAACGGCAGCGGGTGTAAAGGTCATTGATTTGGCCGCCGATTTTCGCTTGCAGTCATTAGCAGATTTTGAGCATTGGTATCAGCAAGCGCATGCCTGTCCTGAATTGTTAAAGACCGCCGTTTATGGCTTACCTGAAATCAATCGAGAAAAATTGGCCAATGCGTTAGTTGTCGGTAACCCTGGCTGCTATCCAACCACCGCTATTTTGGGCTTAAAACCTATTATCGATGCGCAAAATCAGCAAGCCGAAAGGCTGGTTGAGTCACGTATCGTTATCGATGCAAAATCTGGCGTTTCGGGCGCGGGTCGGCAAGCGAAGCTTGCGCTTAACTATGCGGAAACCACCGATAATTTCAAAGCTTATAGCGTTGAAGGTCATCGGCATTTACCAGAGATTGAGCAGGGCGTTGCTCAATTGTTAGAGAGCCAGTTTGACCATCGTATCCGTTTTTTACCGCATCTGGTACCAATGATACGCGGCATGCTGAGCTCTATTCATTTAGAGCTTACCGAAGCAGGCACTGCTATCGATTGGCAGCAAGTATTTGAGACAAGCTATGCGGCAGAGCCGTTTGTCGATGTGATGCCAAAGGGGCTTTATCCTGATACACGCAGCGTGCGAGCCAGTAATCGTTTGCGTATTGGTATTCACCAAGACAATGCGCGTGCTGAGCTGACGGTGATTGTCGTGCAAGACAATTTGGTGAAAGGTGCTGCTGGGCAGGCCGTACAAAATATGAATGTGATGTTTGGTTTCGATGAATCGATGGGCTTAGACTTTGCCCCTATCGTTCCTTAACAGATGTCTAGCTATTAACAAATCCCTCATATTTATGGTGCTAGGTATTGATTATAAATTCCGCTATAATAACCTGCCTTTACTGTTAAGAGATATCGTCTAAATGCGTTTGAAGAGTGCACCACGCCTTTGCCAACAGCCTGCACGAGTATCGTGCCAAGACTCTGTTTCCTATGATATGGGGCACGATGCGCATCTCTCTTATTCTCATTACCAACAGAGTCATGCGCTGATAAATAGCCCTATTATTAGCAACTCGCTTATTAGTAATAAGCAACGAGGCGCTTCTACCTTAGTATTGGCATTATTCGTAGTGACGGTATTGGTGACCGCTGGAGTTGGACTCGCATTTGGTCATAAACTTGGCTATCAGCGCGGCTATTATTCGATGCAGGCAGAAACTCAGCAAGCGGTGATTACCAGTAAAGAAGCCACGCAAGAGCTGAAAGATTTACGCCTTAGCAGCAAAATTGCCACTAATGAAGCGGCAACCGCTAAGCAAGAGTTAGAAATAAGTTTGGCAAATTTAAAAGAGCTACGTGAAAATCAACAGGAATTGACGGTTGAAAATAAACAATTAGCCCAACTTAATGAGATATATGCTGAGCTTGTTAGTGAAAATGGCGGTATGCCTTTACAAATACTTGGGGCGAAAATCAAACCTTTGCCTGAAAACGCTTTTGAGTACGGCTTTGATGTGGCAATGCTTGCCAGCGACGGCAAAGCTAAGCGCTTAAAACCTACTTTAACCTTGTTGAATGATAATAACTTTGTAGAAGTGCCGCTTGAGCCGGCAAGTTATACTATCGATGGCATAACGCGAATCCGCGGCCGCTTTATGATGCCAACAGGCTTTAAACCTTTGCAAGTGAAATTAAGCTTAAGCGCAGGCGGACAAGAATTGGAGCAATTATACGACTGGAAGCTTGGTGATAAGGTTGATAGCATGCCGTTGTCACTTTTAGATTTGCCAGAAGTTGATGAAAGCCCCATTGAACCTTAAGTTTTTGATATTTTATTGAACTTTATTTTATTGAATTTTAGATTTTTAATGTATTAATACTTTCTTGTCATATGCTAAGTGATAGCTAGACAGGTCTGCTACTCTTTTTAATCCTCTTTATGCTGTTACAGCATCGCTATTAATTTGTACGCTAATTATGATAAAACAACCGATATTACATTCAACGCCAACCGTTGCCGATTGGCATTTCCCAAATACGCCGCTGCGTCTAGCGCAAGATGGTGATACCGAGGGCGAAACTTCACCGCAAGCCGATGTATTGGTCGCTGAGCCAGAAGTAGCAAAACCGCCGATGTATGCAGTGGTCATGTATAACGATAACTACACGCCGATGGAGTTTGTCGTCTATGTGCTGCAATCAGAGTTTCGTCATAGTATGGATACAGCAGTTGAAATTATGCTGACCATTCACAATAGCAACAAGGGTATTGCAGGCATTTATCCAAAAGACATCGCTGAAACCAAAGCCAAAAAAGTCAATAGCTTGGCGCACCGTGAAGGTTATCCTTTATTGACTCAAATCGAGCCGCATCAGGGTGAATAATTTTTTAGCCTATTTTGTCTTAAGTTTTCTCTAATTTCGGTTGATTTTACTCACTTCTCTATTTCTTACCTTTTTATTTCTTACCTTTTTATTTCTTACCTTTTTATTTATTATAAGAACTCTGCCGTAGAGCAAACCTGATGTATTAGCCAATGGTTTGCTCTAATCTATTTGTCTACTTGATTCCTGCCTTTTTAAATTTATTGTCACTCCTTTAATTCTCTTTTATTAATCTTCCTAGCTTTGCATTTTCTGCTTGATTTTTTTTTCATATCACCCATATATTAAAGTATACCCTTGTACACTTAATCGTATTAAACCCCACATTTTTTCATATCGTTTTAGCACCTTTTATCTCTGTTAAATTCAACCGTTACTTTCGAAAACTTACGCTCGAAGTGTTTTTTGCCTATTTGTCGCTTTAATACTGCACAATAAATACTGCGCAATAAAGGTCTAGTGGACACTTCGATACATTTTAGTCAGCGTTAAAAGATTGACTATGGTTAAGTATCATGTTGAGATAAAGGTAAGACGCAAATAGTATTCAAGCCATGGAAGACATCATTCAGTAATGTCTGTTAATAAACTCAACATTGCCCTTGAACAATCCATCTATCGCCCTGATTTAGTTACTAACTCATTCATAAAGCTATCAATAATAAGATAGGTACAACCGTAGGAAGTCCTTATGTTAAGTCGTCATCTTGAAGTTTCTTTGCGTTTAGCAATGACACTTGCGCGCCAAAAATCGCATGAGTATCTCACTGTTGAACATCTCCTATTGGCGTTATTGGAAAATACCAATGCTGCCAATACGTTGACTGCTTGCAATGCCAATGTCTCAACGTTGCGTAGTGAGCTAGAAGCTTATATCAATAAGCATACGCCAACCGTGGACGCAGATTCTGAACAATCACCACAACCCACCCAGAGCTTTGACCGCATTTTGCAGCGTGCTATTTTCCACGTGCAGTCTATTGGTGGCGGGCGTTTAGTTGAAGGTTCTGATATTTTGGTATCGATGTTTTCAGAGCATGATACTTATGCCGTTTATTTGCTTAAAAAGCAGGGCATCAGCCGCCTTGAGCTGACCCAGTATTTATCACATGGTCAAGACAAAGACGAGCCATCTGAGCCACGTGCTTCAATGACTGGTGAGCGCCGTAGTGCGTCAGAAAAAACCAGTAAAGATCCTTTGGTTGAATTTGCAACCAACTTAAACCAGCGCGCTGCTGAAGGTAAAACTGACCCACTAATCGGTCGTGGTCCTGAGATTGAGCGCGCCGCTCAAGTATTATGCCGTCGCCGTAAAAATAACCCACTATTGGTCGGTGAGCCAGGCGTTGGTAAAACCTCTATTGCTGAAGGGTTGGCGTGGCTGATTATCAATGATAAAGCACCAAAACCTTTAAATGGCTGCGTGATTTATAGTCTAGATATTGGCTCATTAATCGCTGGTACTAAGTACCGCGGCGATTTTGAAAAACGGATGAAATCACTACTTGATGCGTTAAAGAAAAAACCCAATGCGATTTTGTTTATCGATGAGATTCATATGATTATTGGCGCAGGCTCGTCAATGAGTAGCAATATGGACGTCTCAAACTTAATCAAACCAGCGCTTGCCAATGGTGAGCTGCGCTGTATTGGTTCAACAACCTTTACTGAATATCGTCAGGTGTTTGAAAAAGACCATGCCTTGTCACGTCGTTTTCAAAAAATTGATGTTAAAGAGCCAAGTGTCGATGACAGTATCGATATTTTACGTGGGTTGAAACCGCGTTATGAAGAGTTTCATAACGTCGAATATACCGACGAAGCCTTGGTAACTGCTGTGCAATTATCGGCGAAACACATTCACGAGCGCTTTTTACCCGATAAAGCCATCGATGTTATTGATGAAGCCGGTGCTTATAAGCGTTTAGGTATCGTCGCGGATCTAGACGATATTGACGCTGAAGAAAGCTTTATTGCCAATTTAGAACAAGACTTTGATGCGCAAATCGATGCCGATGAAGAAGGTCTTGGGGGTGATGCTGACGATGACAGCTTTGATACAACAAGCACTTCCAATGAAATGCAAGAGGAAGCAGATACGGCAAAAGCCAATGATCGTGCGAGCGGGTCTAAAAAATCTAAAGGCAAACGCGCACCGATAAAAATCGATGTTGCTGATATCGAAGCCATCATTGCTAAGCTTGCGCGTATTCCGCCCAAATCCGTATCAAGTGATGATAAGAGCATTCTTGAGCATTTAGATCGTGATCTTAAACACTTAGTATTTGGTCAAGATGAAGCGATTGAAACCTTGGCAGATGCCATTAAACTGTCGCGTGCCGGTCTAAAAGCACCAGACAAACCAATTGGCTCATTTATGTTTGCTGGTCCAACCGGGGTTGGTAAAACAGAAGTATCACGTCAACTGGCTAATTTGTTAGGTGTAGAGCTGGTCCGCTTTGATATGTCAGAGTACATGGAAGCGCATACGGCGTCACGTTTGATTGGTGCGCCTCCCGGTTATGTTGGTTATGACCAAGGCGGTTTGCTGACTGAAAAAATCAATCAGCATCCACATTGCGTGTTGTTACTTGATGAAATCGAAAAAGCACACCCTGATGTCTTTAACTTGTTATTACAAGTGATGGACCACGGTACGTTGACTGATAACAACGGCCGCGTGGCTATCTTTAAGCAAGTGATCGTCATTATGACCACTAACGTCGGCGCTGAAAGTATCAGCCGCTCTTCGATGGGCTTTACTCAGCAAGATCACAGCCGCGACAATACCGAAGCACTCAAACGCGTCTTTACCCCTGAATTCCGTAACCGTTTGGATGCGATTATTCAGTTCAACGCGTTAGATACGTCGGTCGTCGTCTCTGTGGTCGATAAGTTCTTGGTTGAGCTACAAGTACAGCTCGATGACAAGCAAGTGACGCTCGAGATTGACGATGAAGTCCGTGATTACTTGGCGGAGAAAGGCTATGATCGCCTCATGGGTGCGCGTCCTATGCAGCGCCTTATTCAAGACGAGATCAAAAAGCCACTCGCGAGTATGATTTTGTTTGGCGACTTGGTAAACGGTGGGGTAGTCCATCTAAGCTTAGAACCAAAAGAAGCCAATGAGCAAGACGGTGATACGGTTAAGCTTGATAAAACTAGCGGTAAATCTTCGGATAAAGGTTCAGCCGACAGTCGTATTATCTTAACGGTCGTTGAAACCCATGAGCCGCATCCAGATTCTGAGTCACTAGCTAGCTAAGTTTTTGCTATTGATATAATAACAACGGTTACGGTGTTATAAAAACGGTTACAATGGTAGCCGTTTTTTTATTGCTATAATTTATTGAATAATCGTATTTCTTATCCTCCTATAAAAAATAAAAAAGGACCTATCATGGAATTGTTTGATGAAAAATCTACGAAAACCGAGGCCCAAAAACAAGCGATTTTGGACAATGTGCGCTTACCGGACGACTGGAAACAAGCCTTAGCAGAAGAATTGACCTCTGATAATATGGATAACTTGCGCGCTTTTTTAAAAGAAGCTTATCAATCAGATGATAGTATTTATCCGCCAGCGCCCTTAATGTTTAATGCGTTAAATCTAACGCCATTATCACAGGTGAAGGTGGTGATACTGGGTCAAGACCCTTATCATGGTCCAGGGCAAGCGATGGGTTTATCGTTTTCAGTACCAAAAGCCATACCAAAACCGCCGTCTTTAAATAATGTGCTAAAAGAGATGGCGAGTGACATCGGAATCGCTCCTTCAAAACATGGCGATCTGACTTATTGGGCGCAGCAAGGCGTGTTGTTATTAAACAGCTCGCTTACGGTACAAGAAGGCACGCCAAACAGCCATCAAAATAAAGGTTGGGAGCAGTTTACCGACGCCGTGATTGACGTGGTCAATGAACAAACAGAGCATACGGTATTTATATTGTGGGGCAGTAAAGCGCAGAAAAAAGGCAAATATATCAATACCGATAAACATTTGATTCTGACCGCTGTACATCCATCGCCGTTGGCTGCCAACCGCGGCGGGTTTTTTGGTTCTAAGCCGTTTTCTAAGACCAATGATTATCTAATACAACATGGCCAAAAACCGATTGACTGGCAATTGCCACAGTAAATGAAAAATATACAGAATATAAGCTTGCAGCCATTTCAGGCAATTAACTACCAACTTGCTACAGATGAACTTTGGGCAGTCGAAGATATCAACTGGATGCAACAAGCGCTTAATCTTGCTAAGCAAGGCGCTGCACGTGAAGAAGTGCCCGTAGGAGCAATACTGGTACACAATCAGCAGATTATAGGTCAAGGTTTTAATGAGCCGATTGGACGCCATGACGCAACCGCGCATGCAGAGATTATCGCGTTAAGGGATGCCTGCACGCGTTTAAACAACTATCGCTTGCCGCTTCAGACAACGTTATATGTGACTTTAGAGCCGTGTACTATGTGTATTGGCGCGCTGATTCATGCTCGCGTCGATAGACTTATCTATGCAGCAAGCGAGCCGAGGGCTGGTATGGTTGGTAGTCAAATGAACTTGGCTGCCGAGTCTTTTTATAATCATCGTATTCAAGTGTATAAAGGTCTGTGCCGTGAGCATAGCAGTCAAATGCTAAAGGCTTTTTTTCGTGAACGTCGGCAAGCGTCCAAACGAAAAAAAAGATAAAAAAACCGTTCAAATGATTAACAAGATATTAGTCTCACTGCTAGTGATAGGGAGTTATGTTTGCTATACTATCGCCCTATTTGCTTACGAATCTGTCTATTACCGTGCAAGCGTTTGATAGCGCAGGGAAATTCTTTGTTTACCACGATGTCAGCTCTGCCGACGATTAAGTGAGTGTTATGTCTGCTTTTATACCTAATACTAATGACAATAGTGAGACGCCGTCATTGCGCTATCCGGTTATCTGTATTGATGGTCCAAGTGGGGCAGGTAAAGGCACGGTTACGTGGCGCTTAGCGCAAACTTTGGGCTATCAGCTGCTTGATTCAGGGGCGTTATATCGCATCGTTGGTTTAAAAGCGTTTGAAGCAGGTCTGATTACAGCAGATGCCAACCAAGCGATTGATGAGACTGCGTTATTAGAATTGACCCAAAGCTTACAGATCGTTTTTGAGCCTAATAGCGATTCAGGGCGCGTGGATATTATTGTCAATGGCGCTAAGATTGGTGAGCAAGTACGCAATGAAACCGTTGGCGGTTATGCTTCACAAGTTGCAGTTTATCCAAAGGTGCGCCAAGCATTGCTTAAATTGCAGCAAGATATGGCAACCCAATCAGGATTGGTTGCGGATGGTCGCGACATGGGCACGGTAGTTTTCCCCGATGCCGATGTAAAGGTCTATCTGACCGCAAGCGCTACCGCTCGTGCAGAGCGCCGCGTGGTACAGCTATTAAAAGCTGGGCAGGCGGCCGACTTTGACGCGATTCTGGCAACGATTAAAGCGCGAGATGAGCGTGATGAAAACCGAGCAACGGCACCGTCAAAACCGGCTGAAGATGCACTGGTTTTAGATAGCTCAAACCTAGACGCTGACGCGGTTTATGAGTTGGTAAAAAAACATTGTCAAGATAAGGGTGTTTGTTTTAATCGTTAATAAAAACAACATTTTAAGTACTAAAAGGTTTCCTATGGCTTCCGTTTTAGTATAAAATTGTATAAATATAAGTAAGACAGTCGTTGCTAGTGAGTTCGCTAAAAAATCGCTTATTAGCAACAACCGTTTTTTTATATGACTGCATAAGATATAAAACCAGTATTCTCGTTTTATACAGTCATACATTTGATCCGTACTGTGCTGGACAGGATACGGCTATACAAAGGTAGACATAATGGAATCATTTGCTGAACTATTTGAAGCGAGCATCGAAGAAACAGGTCTTGATATCGAGCGTGGCTCGGTTATTACTGGTACTGTTGTAGCCATCGATAGCGATTGGATCACAGTAGATACTGGTCTTAAATCTGAAGGTATCGTCGCTCGTGAAGAGTTTTTAAGCGAAGAAGGCGAACTTGAAGTTGAAGTTGGCGACACAGTCGACGTCGTGGTTGAAGCGGTTGATAACGGTATGGGTCAAACCTTACTGTCACGCGAAAAAGCCAAACGCGTTGAGACTTGGAATTTCCTTGAGAAAATCTCTGATAACGATGAGATCGTTAAAGGTATTATTTCTAGCAAAGTAAAAGGCGGCTTTACCGTTGATATCGGTTCAGTTCGCGCGTTCCTACCAGGTTCATTGGTAGACGTCCGTCCGATTCGTGATACCACGCATCTAGAAGGCAAAGAGCTAGAATTTAAAGTTATCAAACTTGATCAAAAACGTAACAACGTCGTGGTAAGTCGCCGCGCTGTTATGGAAGCTGAAAACTCAGCTGAGCGTGAAGAGCTATTGAACAAGCTTGAAGAAGGTATCGAGATCGAAGGTATCGTTAAGAACCTAACTGATTACGGTGCATTCGTTGATCTTGGTGGTATTGATGGTCTACTACACATCACTGACATGGCGTGGCGCCGTATCAAGCATCCATCTGAGGTGGTTGAAGTTGGTCAAGATCTAAAAGTTAAAGTATTGAAGTTTGATCGTGAGCGCAATCGCGTAAGCTTAGGTCTAAAACAACTTGGTACAGATCCTTGGGATAACGTTGGCGGCACATACCCAGTGGGTAGCGTTGTTAAAGCTCGCGTAACTAACTTGACTGACTATGGTTGTTTTGCTGAAATCTCTGAAGGCATTGAAGGTCTAGTCCACGTATCAGAGATGGATCACACCAATAAAAACATCCACCCATCAAAAGTTGTGCAAGTGGGTGACGAAGTTGAAGTGATGATCCTTGATATCGATGAAGAACGTCGTCGTATCAGCTTAGGTATCAAACAAACTCTTGCTAACCCATGGGATGAGTTTGATAAGAAACATGAGCGCGGTGATAAAATCACTGGTACGATTAAATCTATCACTGATTTCGGTATCTTTATTGGTCTAGACGGTGGTATCGATGGTCTTGTTCATCTATCTGATATCTCTTGGAACGAAACTGGCGAAGAAGCTATCCGTAACTACAACAAAGGCGACACCGTTGAAGCAATGGTATTGTCTGTAGATTCAGAAGCCAACCGTATCAGCTTAGGCATCAAACAATTAAGCTCTGATCCATTCAACGAATACCTAGTCAACAATGACCGCGGTGCTATCGTTAATGGTAAAGTAAAAGAAGTAGACGCGAAAGGTGCGACTATCGAACTTGCTGACGAAGTAGAAGCTTATTTACGTGCTTCTGAGATTCAACGTGATCGCGTTGAAGATGCAACCAAGCATCTATCTGTTGGTGATGATGTTGAAGCGAAAATCATCAGTGTTGATCGCAAAACTCGTAACATCAACTTGTCAATCAAAGCCAAAGACGAAGCTGAAGAGCGTCAAGCGATTAAAGAATTGGGAAGCACTGGTACGACTGCTGCTGCCGGTTCTGATGCACAGCCAAAAACCATTGGTGACTTGATCAAAGAACAAATGCAGTAAGCGGTAGTTTGTTGATATAGTTATACTATAAAAAGAAAGCGACTCCGGTCGCTTTTTTTTGTGATTAAATTTGAGTATGGGGCAAGTTAGTAAGGTTTTATGGTAAAAAAGGAAACTCTTATTCCTATTTATGCCAATATCCGCTATCATTTGCAACATTGAGTAACGAGATGTGAAAGTTAAATTAAACAGACCTAAACGGTTCATTTACTTCATATCATCTTATCCATTAATCAATAAGGTCCATGTGATAATGCAGCAAGCAATTAACAAGTCCGAATTTATTAGTAATCTGAGTGCGAATTGTGACAACATGACAGACACTGTCGTCGATGATGCAGTACGCGAAATATTAAATTTGATGACCGATACCTTAGCCAATGACGGCCGAGTAGAGGTGCGTGGCTTTGGTAGTTTTTGTCTTCATCATCGCCGTGCCCGTATGGGGCGCAATCCTAAAACAGGCGAAAGCGTACCCGTACCTGCAAAAGCCATTCCACACTTTAAGCCGGGCAAAGCGCTACGTGAAGCTGTCAATGCCAAGGTAGCAAACGGTTAGGTAAGCAGAGCCGTCAGAATGTCGCGTTCTTTGTTAAACGGTTCATACGATTCAACATAAAAGGATATCTCTGATGCGTATTTTACTGCTGGTATTACTGTTTTTAAGCTTCGCTTATTCGCTCGGTTTGGTATTGGCCAATAATACCGAAGTTGGGGTGAATCTACTTTTCTCCCAAGCACCAACGATGAATTTGGGCTTATTACTGATTCTGTGCTTGATACTAGGCATTGTGATTGGCATGCTACTCGCGCTGCTTATCTTCCGTGTGCTACAAAATAAGTGGGAAATCTCACGGCTACAAAAGCTAAATGCCAATCTGCAAGAGCAGGTGACGCAGGCCAATATCGTCATTGACCGTCAGGCAAACGCACCATCAGTACAAGAAGCGGTTTACGGCGCGACAGCGACCAATGTACAAGACGGCAGCGTTATCGATGTAGACGATGGTGCTACTTTAACCAAGCAAAAGCGTGAGCATTGAGTGCTAACTAAGCATTCTTATATTGAGACGTTTATATAATAATTTAATAATAATCATTTAATAAACTGATAGAACGTGGCACAACTATGAATAACACCATCCATTCTCCAGTCGTCGTTGCACTGGATAATATGACTAAAGATGCCTCTTTAGCACTAGCTGACCAATTAGACCCAGCGTTATGTCGCTTAAAAGTAGGCAAAGAGCTGTTTACCCGCTGTGGTCCTGAAATTGTTAAAGCGCTACATCAGCGTGATTTTGACGTGTTTTTGGACTTGAAATTTCACGATATTCCTAATACCACGGCACAAGCGGTACTTGCAGCAGCCGAGCTTGGCGTATGGATGGTCAACGTGCATGCAAGTGCGGGCCTTGAGGCCATGTCATTAGCCAAGCAGCGCTTGTTGAACGGTAATTTTGAAACCCTGCTAATCGCCGTAACCGTGCTGACTTCTATGGACAATCAGGCACTGACGCAAACAGGTATCACCGACGGCCTAGATGCCCAAGTGAGCCGTTTGGCACAATTGACCAAGCAAGCAGGTCTTGATGGGGTAGTATGCTCAGCACAAGAAGCAAAAACACTTAAAGCATTATGTGGTGAAGATTTTAAATTGATTACTCCTGGCATTCGCTTGCCAGACGACAATGCTGATGATCAAAAACGTATCTGTACACCGAAGCAAGCGTTAGCAGATGGTTCTGATTACTTGGTGATTGGTCGCTCAATCACCCAAGCTGTTGATCCTTTGGCTAAATTACAATTGATATTGAACAGTCTTTAGCGCTATAGATCGACCGTATAATAAAAAAAGACAGCCTAATCCGCTGTCTTTTTTACTTTTTGCTCGTTAACGAAAAGCTGCTACACTGGTTAAATTCACGCTAATCGTAAGCTGAGGAAAAAGCTGACTTTTGCAAATAGTTTGATTGGATAATAGTAAAACCTATGAAATTACAGATTTTAAGTGACTTACATATTGATAGTTATGCGCGGCAGTCGTATCCACTAGGGCGCATCCCTAAAACGGACGCAGACGTGGTATTGGTAGCGGGAGATACTGCCAATAGCGATGATGGTATGCCATGGCTACAAGAGCAGGCAGCGCATTTGCAAGTACCTTTGATTACCATCGCGGGCAATCATGAATACTTCGGCGAAGATGTGCTGCATTTCGATAAAAAGCTTGCCACTTGGGATAATTATGATAGTGAATTAGAGCAGGGCGTGCGCTTTTTACAGTGTCAGTATATTGACATCGGTAAGGTAAGGATTCTAGGTTGTACGTTATGGACGGACTATCAATATCAAGCCGATGCCGATACGATGGCAGCGGCTAGGCGTTTTATGCGCGATTATAAGCAAATTTATGCGGGTGGCGAGCTGTTCTCTCCTGAAGTATCGATACAAATCCATACTGCACATCGTCAATGGCTACAGCAAGCGCTGATAACGGCGCAAGCATTGGGTAAAAAAACGGTGGTCATGAGTCATCATAGTATTAGCCCATTATCTGTGTCTGAGAAATTTGCCAACTTGCCGAGTAATGCCGCCTTTGTTAGTGATTTAACGAGCTGGATGCATGAGGACTGGGCACCTGTGCTATGGGTACATGGCCATACCCATGAAGCCTTTGATTATCAAATTAATAAAACGCGGGTGATAGTCAATCCGCGTGCTTATCCTAATGAGGTGAGCAGTACCGAATTGGCGTTCATCTGGAACAAAGTGGTGGATATTGGCTAAATCCTGTTAACCAAGCGCTTATATCGATATGTAGCGGAATAAGCTATAGTGCAACTGACCTTATATTTTGTTCATTCTCATCAATAAATCTGCTACGCTTACTATCATGAGTAAATTGCCTAATAATACCCCATCGGGACGATCGACACCGGCTGAAAAGCCTACGAACCTCAGGCCGAACGCACCTGCACCTTCTCACTTACCTGACAGTATGATGTCTTCGGTCGGTTTGTTGCCGGTAGATAAAAGACTGATTTTATTTACCAGACATTCTCTGCGCGAGCGCTCTGATGGTAATGGTTTTGCCAGTTATCAATTGCCGCTAACGCCAAAAGGTCGCGTGTTGGCAAAGTCTTGGGGGCGCTGGCTAGC
Organism: Psychrobacter communis; assembly: GCF_014836505.1. Taxonomy (NCBI): domain Bacteria; kingdom Pseudomonadati; phylum Pseudomonadota; class Gammaproteobacteria; order Moraxellales; family Moraxellaceae; genus Psychrobacter; species Psychrobacter communis. Next base: position 91,547 of record NZ_JACSQR010000001.1, on the reverse strand, counting down.
AGAACATTTGCCGTATTCGCTCGATGTTGATAGTATCTCAAGTCCGATTGGTCGCTGTATTGATACCGCGCAGCTGATGCAAGAGGGTGCGGGACTACGACGTGATATTGCCCATCAATCGCTACTGGTTGAACCTGGCAGTCTGGTGACCGAACCTGAGATTGCCAACCCGATTTTTAAAGAAATTGGTGTGCTAAACTTTATCAATCGCTTCTTACAAGGCAATCTTGAAGGCACGAAAAATGCTTATCAAGGCGGACTTGATCTTTTATCGCTTTTTTATCAAAACCAGCCGCAACATGGGCATTTAATGCTCGCCGTCAGTCATGATACGTTACTATCAGCGTTTTTGGCAGTGATGCTAGACGTGGTTGAGATTGATTGGAATGATTGGCCAAAGATGATGGAAGGGGTGTTTTTGTGGTTTGATGATAAGCCTTTTGAGCAAGCCAATGCCTATTTCGTTTGGCGCGGGCAAGTATATATTCGTCCAATCAGCGATTTATTACAGGGCTACCGTGCCGCTGGTTTTCATCCAAGCAAATTACTATTGCCACCAGAAGTAAAATGGACATAGGCTTTATTTTTGGAGTATTTAATTAGCCTTATAATGTTTTTTAAATAGTAACGGTTACCTTTTAAATAGGCATAAAAAAACCTTGCCCCAGTATGAAAACCAGTAGCAAGGTTTTGGTCATCACACCATCAAGTGCGATGCGGTCTAAACGCAATCAATCTTAAGCTTGTAGGCCTTTGATAGTTTTGTTTAGGCGGCTCTTACGACGAGCAGCTTTATTCTTATGAATAATACCTTTGTCAGCCATACGATCAAGAACCGGTACCGCTTTTTTGTAAGCTTCGGTAGCCGCGTCATAATCTTTAGCAGCGATAGCCGCATCAACACGTTTTAGATAAGTACGAACCATAGAGCGTTGTGACGCAGAGTTCTGACGACGTTTGGTGTTTTGACGGGCGCGTTTACGAGCTTGTGCAGTATTAGCCACGCGTATCTCCTTGATAAAGACAGATAAAAATATGAATGTTGATTGCAATAATAATGGGTTTAACAATCATCGGTGACGAGCAGCCTCTCGCCAAACATGATGTCGATGTCTATTATGAGGGCACTTATCTGTTATTAAAGCACCTAATAGTAATAGAGCATCGCTCGTGCCAGAACTGTTTGGAATAATTAAACAGCGTTGACGTGTAAAGCCGGTTATCTTAGCAAATTATTGCGCTTAGAACAATATATTTGATGATTAATGCTAAAAGAAGTTATGTTAGCCGATCTTAAAGGTTTAATTAAAGGGTTTATCGCGCTAACAAGTGAATTATATAACAAAAGTTAGACTTAAAATTCTGAATGATTCCCATAAACCTAACCGTTGATAAAATCTCTTACAATAAATTGTGTAGAATAGCGCTAGCGAGTTGTTAATTTAGGTATGATACCAAAGCAAACAATTTCTATAAGACATCATTTTTAGCATTATAAACACCCCAACATGATATAAATGGATAGGCTATGCAGCGAAAAGCAATTGTAATTGGCGCAACAGGACTGGTCGGACAGCATCTTGTTAAGCAGCTTAGTGAGCTTTATGACACGTTGATTGTGATTGCACGGCGGCCGCCTCGCTACATCAATGCCAGCATGCGCTTTTATCAGGTCAATGATTTTGATAACTTGGCTGAAATATTTGCCAGTGTCGGCGCAGATAGTAAGACCGATGCCTTTAGCTGCCTTGGTACCACCAAAAAACAAGCAGGTAGTGATGAAGCGTTTCGAAAAGTTGACCACGACTATAATGTCAATTTTGCCACATTGTGCCGTGCGAAAGGCGTGGAAAACTTCTTTTTATTGTCCTCAATGAATGCCGATATCGACAGCCGTTTTTTATACAATCGGGTCAAAGCGGAAACAGAGCAGTCTATTATGGCGCTAGGTTTTACCCAGTTGGTGATTTTTCGACCATCACTATTACTTGGCAAGCATAAAGGCCGTCCGCTTGAAAGCTTTGGTCAAAAAGCCTTTAAACTGATCTCGCCAATCGTCCCCGAGTCATTATCCTTGCATCCTATTTCTGCCAAGCGCGTTGCCAGTGCGATGGCGATGAGTGCGCATGAGGTGTATCAGCGTAATAAATATCGTAGTGAGCCTACCATTACAGACACGGAAATTATCGAAAATAAACAGCTACTAGCAATGACCAAAGTCAAAAAATAGCCTAAACATAAATTAATAAAAACTCAGATTTCATGATAGATAATTCAACTATTTAACTTAACAAGGAGCGTCACGATGTCAGACACAGCAGAAACAACCACGATGAATAAAGACAACTTTGTCACTTGTGATTTATTAGATGCCAATCCTGAGTCGCAGGTATGTTTGCCCAATATTGAAGGCAAATCATTTTATAGCTTTGGCGGTAAAGACAGATTTTGCGGTGAAATCGTGACGGTAAAATGCTTTGAAGATAATAGCCGTGTAAAATCCTTATTAAACAGCGATGGCAAAGATAAAGACGGCAATGGCAAAGTCTTGGTCGTTGACGGTGGCGGTTCAATGCGCTGCGCGTTGCTCGGCGATATGATTGCGCAATCAGCGATTGATAATGGCTGGGCAGGGGTGGTGGTATATGGCTGCGTGCGTGATGTAGATGATATGGCGCAAATGGATATCGGTGTCATGGCGCTTGGTTGCATCCCGCGCAAATCAAATCGCCGCGATGAAGGTCAAACCGATATTGAAATCCGCTTTGGTGATTTAACGTTAAACTCAGGTATGTTTGTTTATGCCGACAATAACGGCATTATCGCAAGCGAAAAACCATTAATTTAAAAATAGCTTATACTTTAACAGTAGCTTAATGGTTATAACTCCGAGACCTCAGCTTAATCGTTGAGGTTTTTGTATTTAAGTAGCTTGTCGTTATAGATGAATATGCGTTTTATCAATTGTTTAGTTTTTGGTTTTTTCATAACAAGGCTAAGTGACAAACCGTTACGGCATAAATTTTGGTAATTGCGCAAATATTCGTATAATAGCTTTCTGACTCTTAACGTTGACCCTATCCTTTATGTCTATCACTGCTTTGACCGACGCCTTTGACCCTATTAACCAGCAGTTATTTCCTATCCAGAATGCCGAGCGGCGTTGGCTGGCGCCTGTGCATGGAGCAGTCAGTAGCTTGTGGCTCGCAAGTCTGGTACAAACGCCGCTATGGGATGTGGCTGACCGTCTAAAGGTTGTGGTGACGCGTGACCAAAATCAGCTTAACCAGATAGAGACGGAGTTGGCATTTTGCGGCGTCGATGCTTATGTGTTCCCTGATTGGGAAACGCTGACCTATGATGAGCTGTCTCCGCATCAAGATATCGTCAGCGAGCGTATTAACCTGTTAACGGATATGCCAACGTCAGGGGTATTGTTAATATCGGTACAGGCATTGATGCACCGTGTCGCACCGCCAAGCTGGTTGATAGGGCAGCATTTTGATTTGAGTGTCGGTGATCGATTTGATATCAATACTCAGCGCGAACTATTGGCAAAGGCGGGTTATCGCGCGGTTGAGAACGTCTTTGAGCCGGGCGAATTTGCCGTACGTGGTAGTATCATTGATATCTTTGCCATGGGTCAGCCATTTCCGCTACGCCTAGATTTATTCGATGATGAAATTGAGACCATTCGCTTTTTTAATCCGCAGACCCAGCGCACATTGACCGTTGATGACCTCAAAACCATGATAAGCGGCAACGATAGCAGCATGGGCAAAGAATCGCTATCGCTGCTGCATAAACTGCCAGATATCTCAAAGCCCATTAAGCAATTTCAAATACTACCCGCTAAAGAGTTTCCGCTCGATGAAGGGCGGGAGACGTTCCGCACCAACTTTGCCGCCATGTTCCCCAATGCCAGTAGCCGCAAATCTGAGCTGCATAAAGATGTCATGGCAGGTATTGCCAGTAGCGGACTTGAGTATTATCAGCCACTGTTTTTTGATTTAAAGGATTGGATGGCAGAAAGTAGTTTGTTTTCCTATTTGCCAAGCGATGCCTTGTTTATTACCGATGAGCTGATTAACGAAAAACAGGCAGATTATTGGTCACAAATTCAGCGCCGTTATGAAGAGCGCCGTCACGATATTGACAAGCCCATCGTTGCGCCTGAATTGTTATATTTATTATCAAATAGTCTAAACGAACATCTTAATCATTATCCGCGAGTGATATTGAGTGCGCGTAATGAGCTTGCGACCATGACTGATGTCGCTGCGATTGATAGCATTGATAACGATGACGCAACCTTAGCATCTGAACCATTAACCCTGCCGCCAAAAAAACAAGGGCTAGTGACACTAAGTGCGCAAGAGCCGCCACAACTACCAGTCAATCATCAAAAAGCCGAACCCCTTAGCGAACTGTTAGCGTTTTTAGAGTTGCAAGCGCAAACAGCAACACCTGTATTAATTGTGGCAGAAACGGCGGGTCGGCGTGAAATTCTGATTGAACTGTTTAAAGGCAAAATAGATGTCAAAGCTTACGATAGCTTTGAGGCGTTTTTAGCAGCGGACAAATCGAAGGATAATAGTAATAAGTTACCGCAAGTCGGATTGACCATTGCGCCTATTGAACGCGGTGTTTACGTGCCTGAGCGCTTAGTGGTGATTAGTGAGACGCAATTATTTGGCCGGCAAGTGCTGCAAACGCGTCGTCGCCGACAAAGCGGGGTGTCAGAAGAGTTCTTGGTTAAAAGCGTCACCGAAATCACCGAAGGCAGTCCAGTGGTGCATATCGAGCATGGTATTGGGCGTTACAATGGCCTGATTACGCTCGATGTTGGTGACGGCGAGCAAGAGTTTATCCACCTAAAGTACGCTGATGACGCCAGTATCTATGTACCGGTTGCCAATTTACAAATGATTAACCGTTATAGTGGCGGTGACCCTGCACTTGCGCCCCTACACAAAATTGGTAGCGGTAAATGGGATAAAGCCAAGCAAAAGGCGCTCGAGCAAATCCATGACGTGGCGGCTGAACTGCTTAATATGCAAGCACGGCGCGAAGCGAAAGTCGGTATTCATTTTAAAATCGACCCATCGCAATATGAGCTATTTGCCAGTCAATTTGCCTTTGAAGAAACGCCTGATCAAGCCAATGCCATTCATGCGGTGATGGAAGACATGCGGCAGAACCAGCCGATGGATCGACTTATTTGCGGTGATGTTGGTTTTGGTAAAACAGAAGTGGCTATGCGTGCGGCGTTCATTGCAGTGAGTGCCGGTTATCAAGTGGCGGTGTTGGTGCCGACAACCTTGCTGGCAGGTCAACATGAAGACAATTTCCGCGACCGTTTTGCTGATTGGCCGGTACGTATTGAAACCTTGTCGCGCTTTGGTGGTAAAAAGCATCAAGATACGGTGTTAACAGACCTCGCAGCAGGTAAGGTCGATATCGTCATTGGTACGCATAAACTTCTGCAACCTGATGTGAAGTTCTCTAATCTGGGCTTAATGATTGTCGATGAAGAACACCGTTTTGGCGTACGCCATAAAGAGCGTATCAAGGCGATTCAGACCGATGTAGACAGTATGTCGATGACCGCGACGCCAATCCCTAGAACGCTTAATATGGCGCTCTCAGGGATGCGTGATATGTCGATTATTGCCACCCCGCCTGCACGTCGTCTGGCGATTAAAACCTTTGTCATGCAAAAGACCGATGCCTTATTAAAAGAAGCCATCTTGCGTGAGCTACTACGCGGCGGACAGGTTTATCTATTGCACAATGATGTCGCCAGTATTGAGCGTATGGCCGAGACCGTCCGTGAACTGGTGCCTGAAGCACGAGTAGGGGTTGCGCATGGGCAAATGCAAGAGCGCCAACTTGAGCAAGTGATGCAGCAATTTTATCATAAAAAGTTCAACGTGCTGATATGCTCGACCATTATCGAAACCGGTATTGATGTACCCAATGCCAATACTATTATCATTGAGCGCGCCGATAAGTTTGGTTTGGCGCAATTGCATCAGCTGCGAGGTCGTGTTGGCCGGAGTCATCATCAAGCGTATTGCTACTTGCTCGTACCTTCTATCAAAGGGCTTAAAGGCGATGCCAAGCGCCGTCTGCATGCGATTGAACGCGCCAATACCTTGGGTGCAGGCTTTATGCTGGCAAGCGAAGATTTAGAGATTCGTGGCGCGGGTGAAATCCTTGGTAAACAGCAAAGTGGTAACATGCAAGCGATTGGCTTTAGTCTATATATGGACATGCTTGAGCGCGCAACGAAGGCGATTAAAGCCGGTAAAGAGCCAGATTTAAGCACGCCATTGTCGCTGACTAGTGAAATCAATTTGCACAGCTCAGCGCTAATACCAGAAGAATATTTGCACGATGTGCATCAGCGCTTATTGTTTTATAAACGTATTAGTAATGCTGATGATAAAGAAGCCTTGACCGATATCCGTACCGAAATGATTGACCGTTTTGGGACGCTGCCCGACCAGACTAAGCAATTATTTGCTATTCATGGACTGCGTATACAAGCTGAACCATTAAAAATTAATAAGATTGATGCCAATAGCAGCAGCCTAACACTAGAATTTGCGCCTGATACGCCGGTCGACGCCTTAGCAATTATTCAGCTGATTCAAAAAGACGGTCAGCGCTATCGTATGAATGGCGCATCTGGTATACGCTATCAGGATGCCAATAAGCTGGCAACACCGCAGCAGCGTGTCACCATCATTCAAGACCTATTGCGCTATTTTAGCGAGCATACAGTGACAGAGTCTGCCTAGCTTTGCTTGTTTATATCGTTAAACTAAGCACATTTACGAAATCGTTTAAGTACAGCAAATACCATACGCTAAGACAATCGGTCACGGCGCTATTTTATCGCTTGGATAACTGATAAAATAGCGTCATCTTATTAGCCTGCTGTTTCTTTAAGCATAATGTTTTAAGCGTATTATAGTTTAGTAAATTCAGTTCTGCTTTTCTGTATTTTAATTCCATTTATTTGAGCGTCATAACAAGAGAACCGTCATTATGTTCCAACTTCATCATAAACTTGCAGCCGACAGTTTTTTAGTGGGTGATTTCCCATTATCAACCTGTCGTTTAATCAATGATTGTCAGTTTCCATGGTTAATATTGGTACCGCGGGTATCAGCTATCAAAGAGTTGTATGAGCTATCTGAGGCAGACCAAGCGCAGTTTTTGCGTGAGTCGAGCTGGTTATCAAGCCAACTTGCCAAGACTTTTCAAGCAGATAAAATGAATGTCGCCGCCCTCGGTAATCAAGTACCACAGCTACATTTTCATCATATCGTTCGCTATCAAAACGACATGCAATGGCCAAATCCAGTATGGGGTATTCCTGCTGTCCCTTATACCAAAGAAGTGTTGGCGCAAATGCAGCAAACGCTGATGATGGCGCTGCGTGGTCATCACCAAATGCCGTTCGATTGGCAAATGTAGTTAAGCTTTAGATAATGGTTGATAAATGTGATTTTAGTGTTTTCTAGTTAAGTCGTTTTATTTGAGTCGTTTTATTTGAGTCATTTTATTTAAGTAGGCATGCTTAAAGTAAAATCATAGTGAAGTGGCTTTTAAGGGTAATGGAAGGTTTTGTTACTATAAACTATTTCACATTTGTTTGTTAATCGTTATATTAGAGAGGGGGTTGGTTAAATGGATATAGCCAACTTATCTACTCGCAGCCGTTTTCGTGGATTGATGTGTATTGGTAGTTATCAATAGTTATCATTGATTGAGCACGCATCACAGGTTGCGGGATATTTAATCTTATACTGAGATACTTCAGTTGAAGGTTTTACTCTATGTTAAGGATAACAAATGGCTACTTCTTCTGCTTCTCCAGCGTTATTACGACCTTCTATGTTACTCATCTCTATTTGTACCACTGTATTGAGCCTAACGGCATGTGAGACGGATTCCACGGAATCTGCTTCAACACAGTCGGCATCCGTGCAATCTGCTGCAGCCTTGTCCGATTCGAGGCCAACGATTAGTGAAAACGCTACTGACGCAGCGGACAGCTCTGTCACGTTTAATCACAGTGCTTCTGCCATGTCTATGCGAGCGATGCCGACAAGCCAGTATTTGGTAGGTAGCGGTAAGGCAGATATCACTGGTGCTGCTGCCGAAACTGGCATGTTTGGTTATGCTGCGGGACAGGTAGTACAAGGTATCAACGACCGTTTGTACTCTCATGCTTTTATTATCGGCGAAGCGGATAAAAATGCGGGCAAACGTGTCGTCTATGTATCAGCAGATATGGGCGCGATGTTTACCGCGGTAAAACTTGAGGTCATTAAACGTCTAAAAGCGGATTATAGCGACTTATATAACGATGACAATGTCATGCTCACCGCCACGCATACCCATGTGGGTAACGCAGGCTACTCACATCAGCAGCTGTATCAAATTGCCAGTACCGATGACACGCTAGCAGGCTATAGCAGCCAAGATTTTAATGCTATCGTCAATGGTATTGTCACCTCAATTAAACGTGCTCACGCTAACTTGACGCCAGGGACGCTATCTTTGGCGCAAGGCGAGCTAAAGGGTGCAACAGTCAATCGCTCAGAATTTGCCTACAACAATAATAACGACGCCAAAGATTTTGATAGTAATGTCAATGAAACCATGACTCAGCTGCGTCTTGATGCTGCCGATGGTACACCAGTCGGTCTGATTAACTGGTTTGCGCTGCATCCAACCAGTTTTAGTAATAAATTTATGCACCTAAGTGCTGATAACAAAGGCTTTGCTCAGCGCGGCGCGGAAAAGATTTTTGGCGGAGAATCAGACAAACCGTTTGTCGCAGCTTTTGCCAATGCTGACGAGGGTGATGTGTTAGCCATAGGTGGTAATGCCAACTCAAAACCCGGCTTTCAAGGTAGTAATAACGAGTGGGAAAACGTCAGACGTGATGGGCAGATGCAGCTGGATAAAGCGGTTGAGCTTTGGCATCAAGGCGTGCCGGTTACTGGACCCGTGGACGTACGCGCGCGCTGGATTGATTTAAAGGGCTATCAGGTCGATGGTAAATTCACCAATGGCGCGGGTAATAAAGTCTTATGTATGCCAGCTCGTGGTTACTCGTTTGCCGCTGGCGGGGAGAATGGCCCCTCGAACATACCTGGTATGTATGAGGGCATGACCCGAGAAAATTTCCGTATCAATGACGATATCAATAAAGTCGATCAATCGTTTTTGGGCAGTTTAACGCGCGGCGCGTTTGGTATAGTGTCGACCGTTAGCCAAGATGATTGTCAGGCGGAAAAACAAGTCTTATTGCCAACGGGAAGTTGGGGCTGGATTAATACTCAGCAGCCGGTGCAACTGATGCGTATCGGTAATATTGCTCTCGTTGCTATCCCTGCCGAGCCGACGACCATGGTCGGACGCCGGATGCGCGCCGCCGTGCTTGCTCAACTACAAGACTCGGGGGTTGATACCGTTATTATTAATGGTTTGGCGAATAACTATAGCGGCTATTTGACCACGCGCGAAGAATTTGCTACTCAGCATTACGAAGGCGCGTCTACTGAGTATGGTCCATATCAAACCGCTGCTTATATCCAAGAATATACTCAACTAGCGGCAGCGCTACGTGATGGTATAGAAGTCTATGACAGAACCACACCGCCTGATCGCTCAGGCAAATCCTTTAACGAGCGTCCAGGCGTGGTCTTCGATGATAAGCCTTTAAAGCAAACTTGGGGACAAACCCTCACTCAGCCCAAAGCCAGCTATCAAAAGGGTGACATTGCTACGGCAGTATTCCGCGGCGCTCATCCTAAAAACAATCTACGTACCGAAGACAGCTTCTTAAAAGTGCAGCGTCTTGACAATGGTAAATGGGTCGATTATTTAAGTGACAGTGATTTTGATACCACTTATACGTGGCAGCGCGAAGGAGCGGCGTATAGTAAAGCCATCATTGATTGGCGAATAGCTAAGGACACCCCAGCAGGCACTTATCGCTTGACCCATCAAGGCGACTGGAAGAACGGTTGGACGCATAAGATTAAGCCTTATTCAGGCGTTTCTAATAGTTTTAGCGTGCAATAATTGCCTTATTCAAATAGTCGTTGAGTATGGACTTATATTTATTTTTCACTTCGCAAAAGTCAGATAGATATTATCTGGCTTTTTTGTCTTTGTCATGGTTATTAACTCAAGTCGTTTTTAACTAGGATTGTTTTCGTTGACCATGAGCTTCACACTGCTTTTTATGGCTAATAAGCGACAAGTGGTATGCTTTTACTTACCAGTGTCCTAGGTAAGAAGGCATTAAAGCCGTATAATAGGTAGATTTCCTATCTACTTATATTATCAAATGTTGATAAAGCGATTTACTTATTAACGCATTTACTTGTTAACTTAAGGGCTTAGCAACCTGAATGCTTATTAACCTAAGTACTTATTAATCTAAAGACTGCACAAAAACATATGTTAATAGAAGATCCGCTTTAATTTTTATTCAAACCTTCGACAGTTTTCCTTTAAGCGAACCTTGACCATGGCATTTTTTGAAACCACAAGCCCAAAGATTCCTGTACAGGGTGGTAGTAATAGCAATGCCTATCGATTTGATTATCCAGAAATTTTTGTTTTAATACTAACGGTCGTATTGCTCGCAATACATTACAACTTTAGTCCGACGTCGATGGCGCTCGCTGTCGTGGTTTGTCTGCCGAGTTTGCTGATTTTAATCTATAACTATCGCCGGCCAGCCAGTTTTTGGACGTCTAACATTGTTATTATTTTATCTTCAGCGGTCATAGGTTCGATACAGTTTTGTGCAGTGATTTCGCTCAGTCTAGCAGCGCTCATCGGTCTGCGGATTATTCTTAGTAGCCCTGAAAACCATCTTAAACTTCTCGCTGCATCAGTAGTGACGGTCATTGTCTTTTATTACGTCAGTGTGACTTTAAATAGCACGGAGATGGACTGTCACGACAGCTTTGTTACCCCTGCGGTGTTATTGGCCAGTATGATTGTGATACTGTGCCATTTTCGCCATGTTTATCGTGATTATGTAGATTATGAAGCGCGAGCGCGGCAAGCGGCTGGACGTCTAAATACCATGGTTTCTGTCATTAATAAATTGACGCGCTTTGTACCGCCGCAAGTTTGGGAACCAATCGTTAAATCTGACAGTCCCGTTAGCGTCGAAAATAAACGTGCCAAACTGACGATGATGTTTTCAGATATTGTCGGCTTTACAGAATTGTCCGATAGTCTGAGCGCTGACAATTTGGCGGACATTCTAAATACCTATATGCATTGTATGACGTTAATCGCCAATAAGCACGGCGCGGTGCTGGATAAGTTTATCGGCGATGGGATGGTGTGCTTTTTTGGGGAGCCGAACAGTCGAGGGCCGCGCCAAGATGCGCTTGATTGTGTGGCAATGGCGATAGATATGCGCCGTGAAATGCGCACCTTGCGGCAAAAATGGCGGCTGCTCGGTTTCGAGGGACTATATATCCGTATCGGCATTACCACCGGCTACTGTCACGTCGGCAATTTTGGCAATAACAACCGTTTGAGCTATACGCTGATTGGGAAAGAGGCCAACCTTGCGTCAAGGCTTGAGGCAGTCGCGGGTAAAGGCCAGATATTTATTAGCGAAAGTACCCATGATTATATTTCGCATGATTATGACTGTGAATATGTCGGTGCTTTTCAGCTCAAAGGTTTTGATAATAAGGTAAGCGCGTGGCAAGTACTCGACCCTGATGAAAATAAAGGTCAGTTGTCAAAATGGGTGGATCATACGCTACCTGGTTTTAATTTGCATTTGAACTTTAAAGACATGCAAAATAATGACTATCAAGATATCAGAAATCGCTTGAATCTAGCGCTTGCCCGTATCGAACAAGAAGAGCAGGCGGCGCTGCTTGAGATAGTCACAGCAAGTAAGCAGGAAAATATCAGTCATAATTAGGTACAGATTGATTGCGACTTGAAAGTATTTATAAAAAGAAAAATCCAGTTATTTATCATAACTGGATTTTTTAGTTTCATTTCATGCTTCAGCTTTATTATTTAATGATTTTCTTTCGCATGGTTTAACGTGTATTTAGGAATCTCAATCGTTAAATCATCATCTTCAAGCATCACTTGGCACGATAGGCGTGAATCAGGCTCCAGACCCCACGCGCGGTCTAATAAATCCGCTTCGATATCGTCCATCTCATCTAAGGTGTTAAAGCCCTTACGCACCACGACATGACAAGTAGTACAGGCTTTTGACATCTCGCAGGCATGTTCAATCTTGATGCCTTTTTCAAGTAGCGCTTTACATAAGTTTGTGCCCGATTCTAGCTCGACTTCGGTGCCTTCTGGGCAGATTTCATGGTGAGGTAATATTGTAATTTTTGGCATAAGTTATTCGTCCGCTGCTAATCAATTAAAAATAAAAAAGGTCAATCTAGTACAGTTGCTAAGTGAGTGTCTTAAGCGCCTATCATATGATTGGTATAAATGCTATCTACTACCAATCTTGCGCACTGGTACCCGACATACTTGCTTTGACGCTTTGATTCATAATACACGCGGCAAAAGCATCACTGTGTGGCTTTAATTTGCCTTGCGCGCTTTCAATAACGGTTAAGTCGTCGGTGCTAAGCGCGGTTTGCAAGGCTTGCATGCTCTCGGTCAACGACCGCTGCTCTTCAGGTGTGATTAACGCCGCAAACTCGTTAAGCGCCGACTGTAGCGCCAATAATTCACGTTCCGCTTCTACTTTGGTTTCAATTAGCGAGCGCGCATTTTTGTCTTCTTCCGCATACTTAAAGCCTGCGATTAATAATTGCTCTTTTTGCTCATCAGACAGACCATAAGATGGCACAATATCAATTTTACTTTCAGTCTTGGTCGTTGTTTCTTGCGCACTGACGGTCAGCTGACCATTGGCATCAATACTAAAGGTCACTTCGATACGCGCAAAGCCCGCTTTCATCGGCGGAATACCATATAGCTCAAAGCGTCCAAGTGAGCGGCAGTTATCCACTGTTTCACGCTCGCCTTGCACCACATGAATGACCATGCCGGTTTGACCATCTTGGTAAGTGGTAAAGACTTGGCGTTTTTTGACGGGAATAGGGGTGTTGCGCGGAATCAGCACTTCAACCAAGCCGCCCATAGTCTCAAGACCGAGCGATAAAGGCGTCACATCGAGTAATAACAAGCTATTATCGCTGTCACCATTGACCAATTGATGCGCGGTTTGGGCAGCACCTAAAGCCACAACTTCATCTGGATTAAGACGGCAAAGCGGTTCTTTAGCAAAGAAATCTGCCACCACCTGCTGCACCGCAGGCATACGCGTAGAACCACCGACCAAAATGACTTCATCTAAGTCAGCGACAGATAATTTGGCATCACGCAATACTTGCTCACAGACACTTAGCGTGCGGCGGCTGACAGGCTCTGCAATTGTTATCAAATCGTCGCGGCGTAACACACCTTGAAAAGAGCGCTCATTAACAACAATGTCGATATCGACTTGCTCAGCATCGGTCAATGCTTGTTTATAGCTTTTTGCTTGTTGGGCGAGTATGGATTTGTCGTGCAGGCTCACGTCTTTAGGGTCAATATTTAACTGCTTAATCAGCCAATTGGTCAGTAAGCGGTCGATATCATCACCGCCAAGCGCACTATTGCCGCCCGTTGCTAAGACTTCAAACACGCCATCGCTGAGCTTTAAAATAGATACATCAAAAGTACCACCACCCAAATCATAGATTAAGTAGTAGTTTTCACTATTGTCATCAGTAGGCTGATCAAGACCGTAGGCAACGGCGGCCGCGGTAGGCTCATTTAATAAACGCAAAACGTTAATACCAGCAGCTTGCGCCGCATCTTTAGTAGCTTGACGCTGCGCTTCATCAAAATAGGCGGGCACAGTAATCACCGCACCTTGTATGCTGTCATCTGGCAAAGCGCTTGCGGCACGTTGCTCTAGCGCGGCTAAAATACGCGCTGACACTTCGACAGGAGAGACTTCACCCTGCGCCGTCACAAAAGCTGGCATGGCATCTTTGCTGCCACTTAACTCATAGGGATGGGAGAATTTAATATCGGCTTGGCTACGGCCCATAAAGCGCTTAGCCGAGACGATGGTATTTTTTGGATCATCTGCTAAATGGGTAAGGGCATCATAGCCGACTAAGGGCTTGCCAGCACTTGGATAGTAGACCACCGACGGCAATAAGGTATCGGTCGTTGTATCGGCTTGCAAAACTTGCGCCTTGCCTGAGCGTACCACAGCGACCAATGAGCGCGTCGTACCAAGGTCAATTCCTAGGCCAAAACGATGTTGATGAGGTTGGGCACTTTGATTGGGTTCGGCAATTTGCAATAAAGACATAAGAAAACTCAAAGATAAAATGAATTAAGTGAAATGGTACAAATACAATATATGGGCGACTAGTATTTAAAATTTAAGTAAGTGTTTGGATTTAACAAATCATAGTAAAAATGATAAAGCGCATTTAATGTTTACAATTATACGGCAGAGGAGTGGTTATTTTAACCATATCCGCATATAAGCTCGTTACTCGTAAATATAAACAATCGTCCTTAGCATGACGTTAAACGTATAAATCATCGTCATCCAAATGCTCAGCAGACGCAACTTCATCAAGCCCTGTAGTAACATCGGCATCTAATTTCACCAAAAATTTTAATTTTTGCGTGGCATCAATCGCCGTTTGCCAATCTTGGCTCTGATAAGCACTATCAAAACGCTCAGATTGTTTATTTAGACGCTCGGTAATCTGCGGATGTAGTTGCTTCAGCGCGGCAAGCTCTTTGCCTTCAATCGCATCATCCAAATCCATACGCATTTGCATCGCATCTTCTAAGAAGTCCAGATCGGCAATCGAATGCTCTAAGTTTTGCGCTTGCCCAGCGATATCCAACAAGTAGCTGGCACGACTGTCAGGGGCACTTAACGTTTGATAAGCTTGGTTAATCAGCGCTGAGGCTTGCTCTGATTGCTGCTTAGCTTGTGCGCTATCGGCTGTATTTTTGCTATCAGCAACAAGATTGTCCGGATGATAGCGTTTTTGTAGCAGACGCAGCTGTTGATCAAGGCGCTCTTGATTGACCGCAAACTGTACAGGTTGTTCAAATAGGGCAAAGAAGTTATCAAACTGTGCGTCTGGCGTGATGTCTGTCATAGCGTCTGCCTTTGTTTTTATTTATTCTTGTGAAGACTTGCTTTTACTTATGCGCTGTTTTGTTTACTGTCTGTTTTAAATACTGTTCTTTTAAAGTTCAGTACTTACTCAGTATCTAAGCGCTAACTCAGGTTTTAGGTGCTAAGCGCTCGTATATCAATCGTTTAGCGCGCTCTGGTTTAGAGCTTTAGACGGTAAACGATTCACCGCAGCCACATTCACCTTTTTGATTGGGATTGGTGAATTTAAAGCCTTCATTGAGACCTTCTTTTTCATAATCCATCACTAAGCCATCTAAATAAACCAAGCTTTTAGGATCAATAAAAATATTGACGCCACGGCTTTCATAACGGGTGTCGTTTTCATCAGGCGTGTCAACAAACTCTAGCACGTAAGCCAAGCCTGAGCAGCCTGCTGTACGGATACCTACTCGGATGCCTTCACCTTTACCGCGATTGTCCAAAAAGTCTTGAACATGCTGAGCGGCGCGTTCTGTCATTTCAATCATGCCAACTCCCATTGACTATCAATAATTGAGATAATAATTGCGGCAAAAGCGTTTTTATCAACACCACTGCCAATAAAGCGTTAAAAATAAATAAAAGGTGACAATTACATGAGCGTTATTGTCACCTTAGGGGCGTTAGTAGCTTCTAACGTCGTATTACTCATGTTTGTTTTCAAATTCGCTACTTGCGCCTATTATATAAATAAGCGCAAGGCTTTATATAAATTTAGCTGGTTGCTTCTTCTGTTACTGCCGCAGCTGTACCATGCTTACCTTTATAGTCGCTAATGGCGGCTTTAATGGCGTCTTCTGCAAGGACTGAGCAATGCACTTTTACCGGTGGTAATGCCAATTCTTCAGCGATATCCATATTTTTGATCTCGCCAGCTTGGTCTAAGCTTTTGCCTTTTAGCCACTCGGTGACAAGCGAGCTTGAAGCAATTGCTGAACCGCAGCCATAGGTTTTAAAGCGTGCATCTTCGATGATACCGTTATCATCGACTTGGATTTGTAGGCGCATCACATCGCCACAGGCTGGGGCGCCAACCATACCCGTACCAACGTTTTTGGCATTTTTGTCAAGATTGCCGACGTTGCGTGGGTTTTCGTAATGATCAATAACTTGGTCACTATAGGCCATGGGGTTTTCTCCTAGTTAGATGATGAGTAGCCACTTAAATGTTAAGTTATATAAGTAACTTTCCAAATAACTCACTTATTAAGTTTAAATGTCTGTCTACTCATCGATAATTGGGGTCAAACACATATTATAAAAATGGTATTTATAATTGTCTGATGAATTATTTGGTTTAATGCTTATACCTGATAACCATTAAACCTTTTTACTATTAAAGTTTTATAAATAAATATTAATGCTCAGACCATTCTACCGAGTCTAAATCAACGCCTTCTTGATACATATCCCAAAGTGGCGATAGCGCGCGTAATTTGTCTACCGCTTCATGCATCTGTTTTACCACGGTATCGATATCTTCTTCGGTGGTATAACGACCAAAGCTAAAGCGGATTGAGCTATGGGCCAACTCATCTGGGCGACCGATGGCGCGCAATACATACGATGGCTCAAGCGTCGCTGAAGTACAGGCTGAACCTGATGAAACCGCCAAGTCTTTTAACGACATCATCAGTGACTCGCCTTCAACAAAGTTAAAGCTGATATTAATGATGTTAGGCACGCTGTTTTCTAAATCACCGTTTAGATAAATCTCTTCGATATCTTGTAGACCGTCCCACAGCTTTTGGCGCAGCTTTGCCACGTGAGCATGGTCTTCTGCATAACGCTCATTGGCCAATGCAAATGCAGCACCTAGCCCAACAATTTGGTGCGTCGGCAAGGTACCTGAACGCATACCGCGCTCATGACCACCACCATGCTGCTCAGCTTTTAGGCGAATACGAGGTTTACGGCGAACAAATAGCGCACCGATACCTTTAGGGCCATAGGCTTTATGACCTGAAAAACTCATCAAGTCAATTTTCATCTCTTCAAGATTGACAGGTATTTTACCCACAGACTGCGCACCATCGACATGGAATACAACGCCAGCTTTGCGAGTGATCTCACCAATCGCGGCAACATCGGTAATGGTACCAAGCTCATTATTGACCATCATTAGTGATACTAAAATCGTATCGTCACGTAGGGCTTCTTGTACTTGCTCTGGCAAAATCAAGCCCGTACCAGCTTGTGGCTCAAGGTAAGTAATCTCAAAACCTTCTTGCTCAAGCTCACGGCAAGTATCTAAAACCGCTTTGTGCTCAATTTTACTAGTAATGATGTGCTTGCCGCGCGACTGATAAAAATGTGCCGCGCCTTTAATAGCTAAGTTATCTGATTCTGTCGCGCCCGAGGTAAAGACGATTTCGCGTGGATCCGCATGAATCACTTCAGCGACTTGCTGACGAGCCGTTTCTACCGCTTCTTCTGCTTGCCAGCCATAGCCATGTGAGCGTGATGCTGGGTTACCAAAGATGCCGTCTACCGTCAGATATTCGCTCATTTTAGCAGCGACTGACTTAGCAACTGGCGTCGTGGCGGCATAATCTAAGTATATAAGGTTGTTATGTTGGCTCATGCTGGGTTTGCCTCGCTGGTCGATAGAGTAATAGTGTTGATGTCTTTTGTGGACATATCTTTTGTAGCAATGTCGTTTGGAAACGTGAGGTGCTGACGGTCTGAGACTGACTGCACATGTTCCATGTCTAATAATTGCGCTAATGTTATATTTTTCAAGTATTGTTCGACATGATTTGATAAAGCGCACCATAAATCATGCGTTAGGCACATTGTACCACTTTGACAATTACCGCGTCCGCCGCACTGCATCGCATCGACAGATTCATCGACAGCAGAAATGATGCTCATCACATCAATCTGATCAAGGGGCTTAGCTAAATGATAACCCCCTGCTGCACCGCGTATACTGGTGACCAAACCGCGCTTACGGAGCTTGGAAAATAACTGTTCAAGATAAGAGATAGATATCGATTGCCGCTTAGCAATGTCAGATAAAGAGACGGCGCTGTCTTGTTGGCTGGTCTGCAAAGCCAAATCAAGTAAAGCGGTCACGGCGTATCTGCCTCGAGTAGTCAAACGCATGTGTTATCTCCAATCCTTTTTATAAAAGTTTATTTAACAACGAACTTAGTCTTGTCGTATTCCAAAAGTGCATAGTTATCAATAGGTTCTTTATAGATTTAATAGATTTATAATCGACTTATTGCTAAAGGCTAGTTAGTAGCTAGCCGTACTTGTGCTTCTATTTAGGAAAATCATCTATCGACTAAGTGGTGTCTTGTCGCTATTAAACAGCAGATGGTTTACCCGATGTGTGCAACGATAGGGTAATTATACTCAATCCCGAGTAATTTAGTCAAGATTAAAGTGTGGTTGAATGGTGAGTGTGACTTATTCCTATCATTGATAAAAACAATGATAGGTAATATTAAGGCTTAAAAGAGAATAAATACGCGAACGCGCAGGATGTGAACTACAGAAAGGAAGCAAGAGCGTTTAATAAGTCTACATCCTATTAAACGCTATAAAAAATGACAAAAAGGACTTTAAAAAACGTCAATACTAAAATTAATAACAAATTAGGTCATGATAAATAAAGCAATAATGGCAGCGATAGCGATAACCGCAAAAATAATTGCGGTAATAATAAAGGTCTTCTGCTTACTTTGCAGTTCTTTAACCGTGGTTTCAAGTTCACGGTTTTTAATGGTCAGCGTGTTGATTTGAGTTTGCTGCTCTTTAATACGCAGCTTATAACTCTCCTTTTTTTCTGCCATTTCTGCTTCAGTAGGTTTGGTCTTACTTTTACCGCCCTTAATCTTTTTAATCAGCCCTTGAATTAAGCTACCAAAACCAAGCTGCATAATAAACTGCTTGACCAGCTGTACTTGCACCGCCTCACCGCGCATTTGCAGCTTTTCAGTCGACTCAGTATCGTGGGTGATGATGGCATTAAGCACTTGAATGCTATAAGCGTTGATAATGACGTCAGGCTCACTACGGCCGATAGGCAATCTATCATCTAATAACACCCCTTTGGTAGTAAAGGTGGCGAAAACCTCTACATGAGGCAAGTATAACCTAAGCGCGACGACCGTCTCTTGCTTGGCGAGTGGATAAGCAGCTTTACGGAGTTCTGGGTCTAAACGTAACAGCAGGGTCAGCGCCGACTCGATAAACACCAATATGATATTAAGAAAAGAGTGAGACAACGTAGAACGCTTCATGTAAATAATCCGTTTTTATTGTGTAAGTTAAAGATAAAAGGACAAACAAAGGTCAAAATCAACCCAAAATGTACAATGCAATCGCGCTTATAGTAACGCCTTTAGCATAAAAAGTAACGCACGTTTCTGTCAGTTGGTCAGTCACTACCTTATAATTTGCTCATCTATAAAGACACCAAAATTTATGACTGGTAATGCATTAGTCGGGCTTGGCAGCTATTTTTCGATCCAAGTTTATGCTTTAGTTTTTAATTTTGCTTGTTAGTATAAAAACTGAGTTTTGGCACCTGCATCATATTTGAGTATTTAGGTTATCAAGGCAAAATGCATAAGAGAGCCAATACAAAGATAGGTGCTTTGACGATAGGTGCTTTATTTCGTTAAATCCTATAAGCTAAAGTAGCGATTTAATAGAAAATTTGCAGCAGTTTTAAGTAACATTGAGTGTCAAATACGTAGTAGAGTGCACAAAAATATGTAAAATCGCTTGCGCTCCTTATGCTGCCTTGATATAAAGGCGTTAACAAAGCGAAACCTGTTTATGCGTGAGGCCAGTGGTTTTTATTGCTTAAGTACTCTGAGAGCGATACAATACTTGGCGTGAGCGTTTTTTACCCCCTAAAACTTGAAGGAAATTTTATGAATAAGTCAGAATTAATTGATAGCATCGCCGAAAAAAGTGGTCTAAATAAAACTCAAGCTGGCGAAGCTTTGAATGCAGTAATGGAAAGTGTTGGTGAAGCGCTAGAAGCTGGCGACAGCATCTCATTGGTTGGTTTTGGTACTTTTAGCGTAAAAGACCGTAAAGCGCGTACTGGCCGTAACCCTAAGACTGGTGAAGAACTTAGCATTCCAGCAAGCAAAGTACCAAGCTTTAAAGCCGGTAAAAACCTAAAAGAGCGTTTAAACTAAGCCACTTTGTTTAAGCTGTACTCTTTTTAGCTATTCTATAATAAAATAATCAAATGCTCGTTGACGACGTGATACACGAATAAAAACAGCGTTGGTTGGCAGTAAAACAATAGATAGCAACTCATGACTTAACGATTCATTAAGTCATGAGCGAATGAGCAAAAAAGCACCTAAAGATTAGGTGCTTTTTTTAGTGCTGAAATTTGTAGCTTTAAGTAGCAATAGTCGCCTGAATATTTTGAGTATATATCAAAAATCACGTATCATAGGGCGCGCGATAGCGGTGTTGTATAAACAAGAATTTTTATTAAATCTTGTTATAAACTTCGTCAATCCGCCTTATTTTATAGCGATAAAATGCACACGTTCTTCTTCTTACCATTGCCTGCTTATACAGCGTTGATATTATTAATAGTATTACAATGGTCTTTCATCAATATAGGTTAATAAAGCAGAGATAACTATGGATAAATTGCGCGATTTCTTAAAAAGCTGGCCGGGTCGCATTTTATTGATTTTGTGCCTATCGCCGCTCGCTCTATTGGGTGTCGAAAGCTACTTTGGCGGCGGTGTCGATCCCAACCAAATCGCTCAAGTAGGTGACAAAAGCGTGGGACTGTCCGAGTATCAAACTGCCGTCAATAACCGCCGTACTGAGCTTTTAGACCAAGTTGATGATGCCAGTTTATTGAATGAAGACGTGCTGCACGAGCAAGTCCTAAAAGGGCTGATTGATCGTACCTTGCTAGAGCAGCAGGCTGGCAAGCTGGGCATGACGGTTTCTGATGACACCATCAATCGCTTGCTGCGCCAAGAAGAAATCTTTAAAGATGCAGAGGGCAATTTTTCTAACGAGCAGTTTGCAAACTTTTTACGTCAGCGCAATATGACAAAAAACCAGCTGTTTGCTGAGTTTCGCAACCAGTTGAGCCTAGATCAGCTCAATGCCAGCATCGTCGGTACCGCAGTTTATCCGATGCAAGCGGTCAGTCAGTTGATTGATTTGCAGCTAGAGTCGCGCAATATTTGGCTGCATCGTTTTAAATGGCAGGACTATGCTGAGCAGGTAAAGTTGAGCAAGGGTGATATACAAGCTTACTATGACGCCAATAAAGACAAACTCAAAAGTGCGGCCATGGTCGACTTGGCTTACTTGCAGCTAAATCCGCAAGCGATTGAAGTTAATGAAGTCACCCAAGAAGATTTGCAGCAGCAATATGAAGCCTATAAGCAAAATCTTGCTGTGGTTGATGAGCGTAAAATTAGCCAAATCCTACTAACCGGTAAAGATGCCAAAGCACGCGCGGATAAAATTAAAGCCCGCCTTGCGACAGGTGAGTCATTTGCCAAGGTTGCCAAAGCCGAGTCTGATGATCCATCAGGTGAAACAGGCGGCGATATCGGGCGTTTTAATCCAGCGGTATTTGGTAATGATGCGCCAGCTGTCGAAAAAGCGCTGGCAGGCTTGAGCGTTGGTGATGTCAGTGCTCCTGTAAAGACCAGCTTTGGCTATCAGATATTTACCGTGACTGAGGACAATGGTAGCAAGATACCAAGTCTAGAGAGTATGCGTGCAGAGCTAACCGCTAAAGCCAAAGAATATAAACGCCAGGAAATGTATGCCGATAAAGTCACAGCGATTAATGACTTGGCAGCAGATGGCTTTAGTATTGAAGATATCGCTCAGCAAGAAAATGTGCCATTAAAACATATCAAAGATTATCGTAAAGAAAACAACCAATCTGCTTTGGCGCAGCCGGCGGTAATTAAGCAAGCGTTTGATGAGTTTACTATTCAAGACCAAGCGGTGACTGCGGGTATTGAGGTTGGTAATGGTACGGTATGGGTACAGCCAAGTAATTATCGTCCAACTAAGACGTTGTCTTTAACAGCGGCGACGCCAAGAATCACGCAGATATTGCGTCAACAAAAAGCAACGGCACTGGCATTACAAGAAGCGAAGAAATTGGCGGCCACTATTAAAACGCCTGCTGATATTGTAAAGCAGCCTGTTAAGCTGCAAGCATTGGGCGAGATAAACCGTCAGACTACGCAATTGAGCGAAAAAGAGCGCGGCTTAGCCTTTAGTCAGCAAGCGGCAGCCAATGGCGTCGTGGCGGTAGCGAGTGAGACTGAAACGGGTGCGACGTTATTGGTCGGTGATCGCATCAAAACAGAGCAGCAATCGCCGCTATCTGATGCCCAAAGAGCACAAACTGCCGCCATTATTCGTGATAATTTGGGTCAAGATCAGCTGCAAGATTATCTAGATTATCTACGTATGGTCTATAAAGTTGAGATTAATGAAGCCAATATGGCCAATGCGCAAGGACGTTAAGCGACCTATAAGGCATTTGTTAAACCCTTTTTTTAACGAGCTTTATTAAGCCTTAAATATGAAAAAGCCACTATTAATAGTGGCTTTTTTTATGCATTACAATTTTTATTTACTCTCAACGCTGTTTTCTTAATAGCATTATCTTAACCGCTGATTAATGGCGGAAGTGGCGCATACCAGTGAAGACCATGGCAATACCATGCTCATTGGCGGCAGCAATCGTTTCGTCATCACGCATAGAGCCGCCTGGTTGGATGATAGCAGCAATACCGACTTCAGCAGCGTTATCAATACCATCACGGAATGGGAAGAAAGCATCTGATGCCATTACCGCGCCTTCGGTAGCAAGACCGGCATGCTCAGCTTTGATAGCGGCGATACGTGCTGAATTGACGCGGCTCATTTGACCGGCGCCGACACCGATAGTGCGTTGACCTTTGGCATAAACAATGGCGTTAGATTTGACGTATTTAGCGACATTCCAGCTAAATAACAAATCAGCAATCTGTGCTTCGGTTGGCTGGACGTCGGTAACGATTTTTAAATCGTTGGCGGTAATAAGGCCCAAATCTTGCTCTTGCACCAACAAACCACCATTGACGCGTTTATAATCAAGCTGGCTGTCGCGCTGCTCAGGCGTTGGCAGCTCGCCACAGACTAAGACGCGGACGTTTTTCTTAGCAGCGGTCGCTTCCAAAACGCCATCTTCGATACTTGGGGCAATGATGACTTCGACAAATTGATTGTCAATAATGGCTTTGGCTGCAGCAAGCGTAAGCTCGCGGTTAAAGGCGATAATACCACCAAAAGATGACTCAGGGTCAGTACTAAAAGCGGTGCGGTAAGCCGTGACTTGATCGCTATCTACGGCAACTCCGCAAGGATTGGCGTGTTTTACAATCACGCAAGCGGGCGCACTAAAGGCTTTAACACATTCAAGGGCGGCATCGGTATCAGCGATATTGTTATAAGAGAGCTCTTTACCTTGTAGCTGCTGCGCGGTTGCAATAGAGGCTTGCTGGCTTTTCAGGGCATGGTTTTCGACATAAAAAGCCGCTTTTTGATGCGGGTTTTCGCCGTAGCGTAGGTCTTGCACTTTTTCTAATTGGACGTTAAAGGTACGAGAGAAATTCTCTGCCTCTTGGTTTTCATTCACGCGGCTGCCCAAGAAATTGGCAATCATTCCGTCGTATTGTGCGGTATGCTCAAAGGCTTTGACCGCTAAATCGTAACGTAGGGCAGGGGTTAGTGTCGTTCCATCGCCTAATGCTTCAAGCACGCGCGTATAATCAGCAGGGTCAGTCACAATACCAACGTGAGCGTGGTTTTTTGCCGCTGAACGAACCATAGTAGGGCCGCCAATATCGATGTTTTCGATCGCATCGTTCATGGTGACGTCACTACGTGCAATCGTCTCTGCAAACGGATAAAGATTGACGACGACCAAATCAATGCGCTCAATAGCGTGCTCATTCATGACGCTGTCATCAGTACCGCGGCGTCCTAAAATACCGCCATGGATTTTTGGATGTAGCGTTTTAACGCGGCCGTCCATCATTTCAGGGAAGCCCGTATAGTCTGAAACTTCAGTGACGGCGACATTATTTTCTGTTAGCAAGCGGTAAGTACCGCCAGTCGATAATAAACCAAAACCAGCTTTAAGCAAGCCTTGGGCGAATTCTACGATATTTGACTTATCGGAAACCGATAGTAGGGCAAGGGGAGTTGTACTCATAAGAAAATTTCCATAAAAAAAGCCTGACGTAAACGTCTGGCAAGGTAATAATGGCAAGCAGTGCAGAGCATATCGGGTTTGATAAGATCATAAACTATAAACGTGCCATACAATTGAATGTCGGTTAGCAG
The DNA here is from genome assembly GCF_014836505.1 of Psychrobacter communis. NCBI lineage: Bacteria > Pseudomonadati > Pseudomonadota > Gammaproteobacteria > Moraxellales > Moraxellaceae > Psychrobacter > Psychrobacter communis. Next base: position 66,925 of record NZ_JACSQR010000001.1, on the reverse strand, counting down.
TGCTAAGGAGCGTGGTGAATGCGATAGTTGGTCGTCGTAAATAACAGCGACTGGTATAAAGCCATAGATTACATTAAGCCATAAGTTTTGAGCTTTTTGCGTAGCGTACCGCGATTGAGACCTAAGATTTGCGCACACTTGGTCTGATTGCCGCGGCACTTTTCGAGCACGACTGACAATAGTGGCTGCTCTATCTCTTTTAAAATAAGCTCATATAAGTCGGTTGGCATCTCATCATCGAGCATCGCAAAATACTGCCGCACCACGCGCTCTACATGCACACGTAACGGTTGGTGCGCATGAAGGCTATTGTCTAAGGAAGCTTCTACCTTATGGATAGAGCGATGATAGCCGTCTTTATAATCAGCAGAGCTCTCAATATCCTGGTCAAAATGAGTGGCATTATACGGTGCATGTGGTGGCATAAGATAATGTCCTTAAGCGTAAGCGTAAACCATAAGGCGTTTAAGCGCTATTATAACAAAGTCAAAGCCTAGAGTAACAATAGATTGGGTATTACCCTATTATTACTCTAGGCTTGACGCTATTTATTGTCATTTATGACGACAGATTTAAAACATTTAGGACAAATTTGATAAAAGAGCAAAACTTTTGAATAAATCTTATTGCTTATAAATGGCATTTTACCAAGCTGAATGTTAATAAATAGGCTCGGCGTTTACTTTGTCGATTTGAGCATTGGCAACGGGGATGGTAAATAACAGCTGCTTGCGACTTGTGGCGCCCAATTGGCTCTGCGTGCTGAGTAGATAATCTTGCGGTGCTGCAATAAATTCGCCGATAAGTGCATCAGTACCATAAACACTAACTTTCACATGCGGCAGGAGTTGTGCTTGGGTGCTTTGGTTGTTTAAAGTGATGCTGATATCACTAAAGGTGTTGGCAGTCTTGATGCGGCTAGGTCGATGAGTGATATCGCTTGTACTCAAAGCCGCTAGATTGGCGCTAGGTAAGCTACAAACGGCGATAGCACATACTTTTTGTAAACGCTCAGCATGGGTAGGATTTTTAACCAAGTTATCTAAATTAAAAATGACATACTGCGCAAAAAGTAGCAGCGCTAATACCAAACATCCAAGTGTCCAGAGTAATGAAGCAAGCGAGCGCTTAGCAGGTGTTGGTGAAAACTTGGCTTGTGCTTGCTGCCTTTTAAGGCGTGCGGCCTGCGTGTTGTCTTCGTCTTTGATAGAAACGCCCATGCTTGCGAGCAGCGCTGATAAATCTGTGTCTTTTCTTGGACTATGGCCGTCTTCGTTTTCATTTTGTTCTTTGAGCAGTTTTTCAAGCCAAGACTCATCGCTATTATCATCGATACTGGCATGGATGTCATTAGCTGCCGCTGAGCTAAGGGCTACTTGGGCAGTTGATGCTGGCTCTTTTATAAGAGCGTTTGCTAAAGAGGGTTTTTCTATGGGACTAACAGAGGCGTGAGCGCTTTTATCTAACTTTGTTGCTGTGCTTTTTGGCAGCTTATCACTATTGTTTGTGGTTGAGGTAGGGGTGCTATCCGCTACTTGCGTTAGCCAAGCGTCCATACTGTCGAGCGAACCGTATTCCAAATCCTCCTCTTCAAAATCTGCAATATCCATATCATCGTGAATCAACTGATCATCTATCAAATCTTCTTCAGCCATAGCATCATGGATAAGAGTATCTGCATCTTCTGGTTCAGAGGTGACGTTTGGTTTGGTTGTGGCTTTTGCTTCTGGCGTAACGGTAGACGTTTGCTTAATAGAAGTCTTGGCTGTAGTGGATGCATCAGATTGAGGTTCATGCCCCATAGTGTCAGCAGTCGGCTCTGTATCAGCCGTGACAATAAGGTTGTTATTGACCAAAAAACTGTGTTGACAATGTTCACAGCAAACATTGGCTGTTTTTTGGTTTAACTGTGTTTTTTTAATATTAAAAATAGCATGACAATGAGGGCACTGGGTTTTGATTGGCGTAGTCATAAGGTCGAATCCAAAAAGGTATCAGTATTAATACCGCATAATCACTTACCAATCGCTACCAGTTTTTTATGTCGTTTTTTATATAGTAATCATCATAATTTTCAGGCAACGATAGAGCAGCGTTAAATACACAACATTATTTAACTGCTCCTCTATCGTAACAGATGTAATTAAATGTTGCTACCCTGTAAATGTACCAGATAAACGCTGCCAATGTTGATCTTCTTGCGCGGTAAAAGCATGCTTAGGATCGAGCGCAAAGTAAGGCTGATATGCTTCGCTGACTTGCTCAGTTTGCGATTCAATCAAACCTGCTAACACGATACGGCTTTTGGGTGCCATCAAGGTTGCAAAATAAGGTGCTAAACCAATAAGTGGCTTGGCTAAAATATTGGCAACCATGATTTCTACAGGTTTCATATCGTTTTGTTGCCAGTAATTATTGAAGTCTTCTGGCAAAAATGCTTGCAGGCGGTCATCAACGTGATTGCGCGCCGCATTTTGATTGGTCGCAAGCACCGCTTGTGGGTCAATGTCCACCGCATAAACTTGACGCGCGCCCAATAACAGCGCCGCAATCCCTAAAATACCGGAGCCGCAGCCGTAATCGATCACAACTTTATCGGTCAGGTCTTGCTCGGTCAGCCAATCAAGACAGAGGCGAGTAGTGGCATGGTAGCCAGTACCAAAAGCCAAACCGGGGTCCATGATAATATTGGTAGCGTCAGGGTTCGGCGGTGTTAGCCAATTAGGCACAATCCATAAGTTATTGGCGCACTCGATTGGCTTATAATTGGACATCCATTCGCGCTCCCAATCTTTGTCATCGACAGCGCTGATCCACGTTCGGCTGGCTTGTACTTGTGCGCCGATTTCATGGCTTAATTTCTCAAGTAATTGACGATTGCCAGCATCTGTATTGGCGTCAAACAATCCTGTGAGTATGACTTCATCCCATAAAGGCGACTCGCCAGGGAGGGGTTCAAATAAAGGCTGATCGCCTGCGTCATCTAAAGCGATTGATAGCGCGCCAGCTTCTAATAACAGCGCCTCAGCGAGATCGACATTGTCTTTTTCACATTGTAAATGCAGTTGTTGCCATGCCATAAAGGTAACCTTAGTTTAAAATAAAAGTGAAGAATTAAAGGAGTAAAAGAAAACAGTCATTAAACCCAATAAAAAACTGGATAAAAAAATTAACGACTAAATCTATAAGCCTATTTTAGCGCTTATAGATTCAGTCGTCATGGTAAATACGAGAGTGTGTGCTATTAGCGCAGCGCCTGTCTGGCCTCATTTATCACGCGAGCGTTACCCTGTGCTTGTCCTGATTGCAAGATGATTTGCCAAAGGTTGCGGCGGCGAGTGCTGTCTTGAGCGACGGTCAATCCTCGGCGTGCCATCGCTTCAGCCTTACGCGGTTGGTTCTTTTTAAGGGCGACTTGCGCCAAATAAAAATAGACGGCTGATGATTTGGGCGCGAGGCGCTGTGCACGCGTAAAGCTGCTCTCAGCGCCATTGAGATTGCCTGATTTTAATTGCTCTGTACCTGTTTGCATGAGGTTCCTAAAGGCTGGCAAGTTGCTGTTATTAGCAGTGCTTTGCTGACTGCGCTGCTGTGAGTTTTGCCGCGCCCGCTCCAATAGCTCATTATGCGAAGGGATCGATGGTTCGGATAGGATGTAATCTTCACGAGAAGGTGTAAGGATGATGGTATCTTGGCTATCGGGCTGTGTGATAATTGGACTTTGTGTTGCTGGCGTATAGACCTGTTCTGCTTCGGATGACTGTATTGTCGAAGCCGGTTGTGTAGGCACTGTATTAGGCACGGTAGAGTACTTATTATCATCGCCTTTAACAATGGGTGCTTGGGTTGCCGTTACTGGCTGTTTTGCTGTAGGCTGCTGTTTTTGAGGCGCAGACGTTTGCGCAGGAGCGGGTTTGATAACTGTCGGTGCCGTTTGGCAAGCACTTAAACTTAATGCGCTAATAAGGGCGCTAGTAGCAAGAATCGTATTAATCAGCTTAGTTTGCCCTTTAGAAGGAGCAGTACTAGCCTGCTTAGCGGTGATGGTTTGCTGTATCAATAAAGCCATGTTAAAACCCTTTTTTAAGTCTTGAAAACCCTAGAACCACTCAACGGCGCGGTCATACCAAGTGTCCGCACGATTGCTCGACCCGCCCTCTTGCTCAGCATTATCAGCATCGCCATCGTTGTTATCCGTATCAACGGCTTCGCCATTAGGAATATCTAAGCCTTCACGGCGGCGCTGCTGATTGATAGAGCCTTGCTCATTTTGCCATTGTATCTGCTCGCGGGCACGCTCTTGCTGATATAAGCTAATAGCACAACTGCTGGCTTCTTCGGGTAGATACGCTGACATCACGGGCAGATAGCGCGCATCAGCACAGCGTTCATTAGACAACTTGCCAGAGTTGTTCTCAAGCCATAACCACTCAATTCCTTCGGGCTCTGGCAGCGCAACAGGGGTCAGTTTGAGACGATTCATATAATCGACCCAAACTGGCAAAGCGCCACTACCACCGCTTAGACCGATGGGTTTATTGTCATCACGGCCGACCCAAACCACGCTGACATAATTGCCACTGTAGCCCGCAAACCAAGCATCACGGTAGTCGTTGGTCGTACCCGTTTTACCCGCAAGGTTTAAGTTGCTGCCAAGCGATTGTATGCGTTTGGCCGTGCCATTTTTAACCACGTCTTGCAAGGCATAGTTAATCAAAAAGTTGGTCTCAGGCGGAATACTACGCTGGGTATTTAAACCGGTACGCTGCAAAATATGTCCGCGATCATCAATAACACTACGAATACTATGAATAGGCGTGCGGAAACCACCGGTAGCAAATACTTGGTAAACGCCCAGCATATCCATTGGGCTAAGATTGACCGAGCCTAATAAAGCCGAAGGATAAGGCGGTATTTTCTCTTTTACGCCCATGCGCTGTAGCTGTTTGGCAAAGGTGTTAACGCCAAACTCCATACCCAAACGTACCGCGCTGTGATTATACGATTGCGATAAAGCGGTGGTAAATGGCACGTAACCATGGTCACGATTGTCATAGTTCTTTGGATTCCACTCAGTACCGTCACTCAGATTGACCGTAATCGGCGAATCATCGACCGAGCTTGCCAAATTATAGCGCCCGCTTTCAAGCGCCGTCATATAGATAATCGGCTTTAATAACGAGCCAACTTGACGCTTGGCATCGACAGCACGGTTAAAACCGGTAAATTCACTGCCACTACCGACCACTGCCACCAGCTCGCCGGTTTCAGGATTGGCACTGACCAATGCGCCTTGTAAGTCTTTGGTCTTGCTACCGCGACGACGTAGCTCACCAAGTTTTCTTTCAACCGCTTTGTCCGCTGCCAATTGGGCAATAGGATCTAAGGTACTGATGATAATCAGACCTTCGTTTTTTAGATCATCAGAATAATAGACTTTGTTCAATTCACGCTTGACGATATCTAAAAAATCAGGGAACTGGCTTTTGCCTTCGACGGGTTTGTCCGCCACATCGAGTGGTTTTTCTATCGCTTTTTCGTACTCTTCTTGGCTAATTTTACCGACCGCCAGCATATTATTCAGTACGGTATTACGGCGCGCTGTCGAATCGTTTGGATGACGGCGCGGATTATAAACGCTCGGGCCTTTTGCCATACCAACGAGCAGTGCCTGTTGGTCTAAACGCAGCTCTTTGAGCGGTTTGTCAAAATAAAATTGTGAGGCAAGACCAAAGCCATTGATAGAGCGATTGCCGTTTTGACCCAAGTAAATCTCGTTTAGATAGGTTTGCAGAATCTCATCTTTACTATAATGCAGCTCAAGTAACACCGCCATCAATGCCTCATTGGCTTTACGTTTCATCGTCCGATCGGAGTTCAGATAAAAGTTTTTAATCAGCTGCTGAGTGATGGTCGAGCCGCCCTGTCTAGGGCCACCGGTAAAGTTGTTTAATACCGCACGCGCGATACCGCGTATCGAGACGCCTTTGTGCTCATAAAACCCGCGGTCCTCGGTGGCGATAAGCGCGTCAATTAGCGGCTGCGGTACTTGATCGAGCGTCACCACCATGCGATCTTCGTTACTGTCTGGATAAATACCGCCGATGTTTACTGGCTCCAGACGAATAATGCCAGTTTTGGCAGGCTGGGTGCTTTGTACCGACTCAATCTTATTGCCAGCAATGGTCATTTTGATGACTTGCTCTTTATCGACGTCGTTGGCGCTATACGTAAAGCCGCGCGTATGGATAAAGTAGGTATTGCCAGATTTATGGTAGGTACCGGTGCGATCATAAGCCTTGTTGCTTTGATAATTGAGCAGTTCAAGCCACTTTTTCATGGTGTCTGTATTGACATTGGCACCTTGATATAGCTCTAAAGGCTGTGAGTAGACCTTAGCAGGAATATCCCAGCGTTTACCCTCAAATTTGGTGGTAATAGTGCGATCAAGTTTGACCAAATATAGCGCCAATAGCACCATAGCCGCGATAATGACGATTAATAAAATACCACTAAACACCACGCCGCGCTGCTGTGAGGGTAGCGTATTGATAGCAGGCTTAGACGACTGTGGTCGCTTAGAATTAGACTTTTGCACTGATGACACACCATTTTGGGATAAAAAACTGCCTCATAATGACGCAAATTGACAAATTTTTCAATCTATCATCATCAACGCCCGCATTCATTAAGCAGGCGTTAGACTTTCGTAGTAGGTGTTTTAGAGGTATTAATGTTTTGGCATAAAGGGCTAGGCTGCTTACGCCGCGCGCTTGTAGTATAATGTTTATATTAATAATTAGGTTGATACTAACAGTTTTATCGACCCCTTTTATTAATCGTTTTTACCGATTTTTTTGGTCTCATTTATGCCAATATCATTGTGCCAATAACGTTGTGCCAATATCTATGTAAAGTATCTGTGTTAAAGGCAGATAATTCAATCGCTTTTTTACATAGGGGTTGACTCTCGTTAATCAGAGCAAGTTTATTAAAAGCTGGTCGGCTGCAAGTAAACTTGTCGAAAGGAAATAGCGCGATTATGTCCAGTATTCCCTCATCTATGCCAGCAAATAACAACCGCCACTATCAAGACCACTCGATTACTGAGGGTCTGGTGTTGCCGCTTGCCGGTCATTGTTTTCATTGCGGTGATCCGGTGCCTGAGCCGCCTTTTCATACCGATATTTTAGGTCAGTCGCGCGAGATGTGCTGTATGGGCTGTCAGTTGGCGTCGCAAAGTATTGTCGAGGCAGGGCTTGAGCAATATTATCTTGACCGCTCAGAGATTAACCGTACGGCAAGCTTACCCATGCAGCTGACGCGCCTCGAAGCTTATGATCACGATGAAATAAAATCACAATTTGTCTATGCGCAAGATGGCATGTCGGTAGCAGAACTATCGGTCAATAATCTGCGCTGTGCTGCCTGTACGTGGCTGATTGAGTCGCGGCTAGATGAGTTAGATGGCATCAGCCAATGTCAGGTGAATTTAACCAATCAACGTATGCGGGTGATTTGGGACGAAGATAAGCTGCCGATTAGTCGTATTTTGGGCGTTATCAATGAGATTGGCTACGAAGCCAAGCCTTATCGTCAAGATACCCATGAAGCCATGCTGGCACGTCATAACAGTCAGATGCTATTGCGGCTTGGTATCGCAGCGCTCGGCTCGATGCAGGCAATGATGTATGCGGTGGCGATTTATTTTGGCGAATATAGCGACATGCTTATTTTTCAGCGTGATTTTCTACGTTGGGTTTCTTTATTTGTGAGTACGCCGGTGTTCTTTTATGCCGGTGTGCCGTTTTTTACCTCAGCATGGTCAGCGATTCGTGCCCGCCAAGTCAATATGGATGTACCGGTTAGTATCGCCTTAGTAGTGACCTTCTTTGCCAGCCTTTATGCCACTATCACAGGGCAAGGGGAAACGTACTTTGATTCGGTCAGTATGTTTATTTTCTTCTTATTGGCTGGGCGTTATATTGAGCATAATGCACGCTTAAAAGCCGCCACTATGGCCAATGACTTGGTGGTGGTCGAGCCCGTCTTGGTACAAAAAATTGCCGAAGATAAAGACGCGGCGGCGCGTATCTTGCAGCTCATAGAGCAAAATACGCTTAATAATACTGTCTTTGATAATGACGCTCTTTCTGATAATAATGCTGAACAGGTGCTTAACTCAAATAATAATTTAGCGACAAATGGCACAACCACTACCGCAAAAACGATGCCCAACTTTAAGCAAAGCATGGATGCCAATATTCAGCAATTGACGTCACGTATCGCTCAAGACTGGCAGCAGGAAAATCATAAACCATCAAATATAGCGCAGACAGAAGCCGTGCCAGAAAAAAGGCAGATGGTGACCGCTCATAGCTTGCAAGTGGGCGATATTATTATGGTGGAAGCCGGTTCTGAGATTATCAGCGATGGTATCTTGCTTAGCTCTACCGCGACCGTCTCGCAAAGCCTGCTAACTGGTGAGGGCGATTTAATCATCAAAACCCAAGGTGATTATATCGTTGGCGGCGCCCAAAATGACAGTCAGCCGTTTGAGATGCTAGTGACGGCATTGCCAGAAGACAGCCAGATAGGGTTGATTGATAGGCTGATGAATCGGGCGATGAGTGAGAAACCAAAACTCGCTCAGCAAGCGGATAAGCTGGCGCGTTGGTTTGTAGCGCGGATTTTAGTATTATCAGCTTTGGTGTTCATTGGTTGGTATATCGTTGACCCAAGCCAAGCAATTTGGGCAACGGTGGCAGTATTGGTGGCGACCTGTCCGTGTGCGCTGTCTTTAGCGACACCGATTGCGCTGACCGTAGCGACCAATCGACTGGCAAGTTATGGCTTTTTAACCACACGTGGCCATACGCTGCAAACCCTTGCTGAGATTACCCATGTGGCGTTTGATAAAACAGGCACGCTCACTTATGGTAAGCCCAATTTATTAAATATCGAGCGATTGGCAACTAATGATACGACAGCTGCTAGCAATGAAGAAAAAGACAAGTTATTAGCGATTGCCGCCGCGCTTGAAGTGGGCAGCCGCCATCCGATTGCTCACGCTTTGCTCACCGCCGCTTACCAATTGCATCTGCCAGCGACGCAGTCGTTGCAATACTATCCTGCAGGCGGGGTAGAGGCAATGATTGATGGCGTCCTATATCGCATCGGTCATGTCGATTTTGCCTTAGATAGAACGGGTCATGCTGCTAATGCGGATAACGATTTAACCATTGATTTAGCCACTCATCGTGCCAGCTCGGCGGTGGTATTGTCTTGTCAAAATAGTCAGTCAAATGCATGGCAAGCGCTGGCAGGTTTTTACTTTAACGATAAGGTACGTGATAGTGCGCCGTCTATGCTCGCCGCTCTCAAAAAATCAGGTATTGAGCCGGTCATGCTAACCGGTGACCCAAGTCCGCAAGCACTGGTAATGGCGGAAGAGTTAGGCATGAAAGCCGCTTATAACGGCCTGTCGCCAACCGATAAAGTCAATCATATTCAAGCGCTGCAAGCAAAAGGCGCCGTCGTACTCATGGTTGGTGACGGTATTAATGATGCGCCTGTTTTAGCAGCGGCAGATGTCTCAACCTCGATTGCGGGCGCAGCAGATTTGGCGCAGGTCTCGAGTGACAGTATCATTCTAAATGGTCAAATCGAAGCTATTACGGCGGCGAAGCGTATCGCTGATAAGACCAAACGTATTATTAAGCAAAACTTACGTTGGGCGCTGATTTATAATAGTAGCGTCTTGATACCCGCAGCTTTAGGTTATGTGCCGCCTTGGCTTGCGGCGATTGGTATGTCGTTAAGCTCATTATTTGTGGTATTAAATGCGCTGCGTCTAAAGCGTGCCTAATGTAAAGCAGCTTAAACTTATTTATATAAACCTTAAAAATTACCCACAAAAAACCGTCTTTATAAAGACGGTTTTTTTTATTTTAATTATTTTAAATAACGGCTAAACAGGGTTTAGATTAGTCTTGCAGGTAACTTAGCAGACGCATAAATTCGATATACATCCACACTAGCGTCGCAAGAATACCGATACTAAATAACCATTCGTAGTCTTCTGATACGCCCATCGCCACACCGCGATCGATATTATCAAAGTCCAATAGCAGCGTAAAAGAGGCGATAACAATCACAAATAAGCTAAAGCCGATAGCGATAGCGCCACCTTCGAATAAGAAAGGTAAGCTCGAGCCGAACGCTAAAGATAGCACCCACTGCGCCACATAAACCAACATGATAGCAATCAATGCTGAGGTGACGATTGAGCGGAATTTCTCAGTGACTTTAACCAAACCTGAGCGATACAGGCCTAGCATGACCGCTGCGGTGACAAAGGTCGCACACATCGCAGTGACAGGCACGCTTGGGTACATGCGCATAAAAAATAGCGAGATACCACCTAAAAAGATACCTTCCAATAACGCATAAGGTACGGCAAAGGTTTTGGCTTTTTGCGGCTTAAAGGTAATAAAAATAGCAAGACCAAAGGCGGCAAACATACTACCAAAAGCGGCCATGGTGATAAAGCCTTGTGATAGGCCTGCCATTAACGCATAAAAGAAAAATCCAATACCCGTAATCGCCGATAGTCCAAGCAATAAACTGGTTTTTTGAATCACACCCTTTACCGTCATCGGCGCGCCGCCAACGGCAAGCTCTGCGCGACTGACAATAGGATTTGCCATAAAGTTGTCCTTTTTAAAATATAAATAACTAAGATGCCAGCTACTTTAGCAAAACCGCCATTATTGTCAACTGTGTTTACGTGAGCGCATGCAAGGCATCACATGGCTATCGAGCCTTAATTAACTAGGGAATATCGACATATAAAGCGGTAGTGAGTAGCAAAACAAATACGCTTAAAAGTGGCGTATGATAGAGGGTATATGGGGCCAATTACGACAGTTAACAACGAAACTTCATAAACATGCTAGTCTAAGCGCTGATTTCTCGTTATCATTGCACTGTATTTTATCGTTATGCCGAGTCGTTTTATGGAAAACTCAGCGCAGTCCGCCCGATTGCCGCACTTACATGAATCAGAGCTGTTTCATGCCATCAAAAACCCAGCGTTTAGGCGCATTGGTTTGATGGGCCGCGCCGGAAAACGCAGCGTGACCCAAAGTTTGGTACAGATTGCCAATACCATCAATGAGATGAATCTGACATTAATTATGGATGTGCAGACGGCCAATTTGCCTACTTTGAACCTCACTGAAATTGAAAAAGTTAAAATCGTCAAACGTAGCTTGATTGGTGAGATTTGCGATTTAGTCATCGTAGTAGGCGGCGATGGTTCGATATTGCATGCCGCCGAAGCATTGGCGCGCTATCGGGTGCCAGTTCTAGGAGTCAACCGTGGTCGTTTGGGGTTTTTGGCCGATGTGAAACCCAATGAAGCGGCCTTTAAACTACGCCAAGTATTGATGGGCGATTATCAATTAGACCACAGGTTTTTGCTGACCATGGAGATTCGTGAAGGGCGAAAAATCATTCATGAAGATATGGCGCTCAACGATGTAGTGCTGCATGCGGGTAAATCGGTGCACATGATTGATTTTCAGATGAAAATTGACGGGCACGATGTCTATCGTCAGCATAGTGATGGACTTATTGTGGCGACGCCGACGGGTTCTACTGCTTATGCGCTCTCTGGCGGTGGTCCGATTATTCATCCGAGTATGGATGCCATTTGTTTGGTGCCGATGCATCCGCATACCTTGTCCAGTCGCCCGATTGTAGTGAGTGGCACCAGCGAGATTTGTATTCGTATTCATGAAGATAACCGCACCCAGCCACAAGTTAGCGCCGACGGCAAGCCGAGTATCGCGCTCGACCAAGAGCAGCGTCTGTATATTCGCAAACATCCTGATAAGCTGACCTTGCTTCATCCGCCAGGGTTTGATTTTTATGAAGCCTGCCGCACCAAATTACACTGGAACGTCCATGCCGAAGAATTCAGTATGGATATCGATGATGATATTATAGAAGAATAAATGCAGTGCTAGATTTCTCAAAACAGTACTGGATTATAAAATAGTCGTGGAGAGTAGGTACGATGGATAAACAAACGATATTAGCAAGTGTCACACCAGAAGTGGTAGAAAAGTTTCGCCAAGCCATTGAGCTGGGTAAATGGCCGGATGGTCGTAAGCTGACGCCTGAGCAGCGCGAAACTTGTATGCAAGCGGTGATGGTATGGGAGCATGAGCATCTGCCGCCAGCCGAGCGTACCGGTTATATTCATAAACCTGTGCGAGACGATGGCTCTGTCGTGGGCGCGGAATGTGATGTCGAGCACGAGCATCATTATCCCAACATGCCCAATCCTAAAGGGGCAGTACAACCTGTTAAATTTCATAATAAATAAGCAGCAGCTTTATCGCAGTTAATTGAGACAAGTAAGCGGCTAAGCAGCATTAAGCCAAAAGCACTAAATTGAAAGCAGTAAACAGAAAAAAGCCACGCTAATTGTATAGCGTGGCTTTTTTAATACTTTTAAAATAGATAGTTAGCAAAAATAGAAAACTACAGCGCGCTAGTATCAACACTTGGACGCGGCGTTAATGGATTTTTTTCCATCAAAAATCCTTGCCAGCCCCAATGTAAAAAATTGCGGATATTGGCATGGTCGGTACCCTTTGGCGTTGCTTGTACCTTGGCGTAATGCTCACCGAACAACTTTAGCGTGTCCAATTGATTTAGACCATGGTGCTTAGCAAAACCAAAAATCTTGGCGCTGCCTTCGTTTTCGCCCGCTGCATTGTGCAGCATACCATTAACAAAAGGCGCTGGCGCATAACGATAAAAATCATCAATAAAGCTGATGACATCATTGAATCCAATGGCTTTTTTATTCAAACCATTAAGTAGAGCCGATACATCTGATTGACGGATACTCATAAATACATGACCTCAGAGCAGATTAGAAAGCAAAAATAGGGTGCTTAATTTATGCCCAATAATTATTGATAGTTAGTTAACGAACAAGCGATCAACTTAGCGGTTAAAATAGTCTTCATCATCGAATGAAGGTGCAAAGCTGCCTTGCTCAAGATGTTGCATTTGCGATTGTACCGTGCGTTCATGCTGAATACGCTGATAAATCTCTTCACGGTGTACCGCTATATCTTTTGGCGCATTGACGCCGATTCGTACTTGATTGCCTTTAACGCCTAGGACAGTCACACTGACTTCATCGCCAATCATTAGCGTTTCGCCCACGCGGCGTGTCAAAATTAACATGCGTCACACTCCTTATGTCGCATCAACAGATTATTACTCATCAGATTGCGTCTCAATTACAGGACATTACTCTAGTACTAAATAGGCAGAGCAGTCATTATAAAAACTCTGCGTCACCTAGTACTCATAGCGGTAATGATAGATAAATTCATTTAGCCCAAATGAAAGCCCCATTATAGGGGGCATAACAGATACTGTCACGGATTTTCACAAAACTATTAGGTATATACTTACCTGAGCAATAGTAATAAAAGAAAATAGAGCCTAAAAAGACTCTATTTAATCGAAATTTTACTAAAAAATAATCGCTACTTAACCCATCATTATTAAACCAGAAGTATCTTACAGTGATTTAATATATAGCTTTTAAATATTATAACCCAGCGATTGTGCTGTCGCCGTCTTCGCGGTCAAGACCAAAGGCGGTATGCAATGATTTCACGGCTTTTTCTAAATGCTGCTCTTGAATAAGCACAGAGACTTTGATTTCACTGGTCGATATCATTTGGATATTGATGTTGTTTTCAGCCAAAGTCTGGAACATAAGGCTGGCAACACCTGCATGCGAGCGCATACCAACACCAACCAATGACACTTTTACTACTTCGTTGTTGGCCAATATTTCTTTGGCACCAATCTCATCTTTGACTTCGTTTTCTAGCACTTTCATGGTTTTATCCATGTCTGTACGGTTGACAGTAAAGGTAAAGTCAGTAGTGCCATTGGTTGATAGGTTTTGAACGATCATATCGATTTCGATATTGGCGCGACCGATAGGGCTTAGGATGGCAGAGGCGATACCAGGATGATCGGGTACACCGCGCACGACGATCTTTGCTTCGTCGCGATTAAAAGCGATACCTGAGATGATTGCTTGTTCCATGTTGTCTCCTTCGTCTATCGTAATTAGGGTGCCGACATTGTCTTGAAAATCTTGGTCGAAGCTACCATCGTTGTTTTCATCAAAGCTAGATAATACGCGCAGAGGTACGCCGTATTTGCCAGCAAACTCTACTGAGCGAATCTGTAAAATCTTAGAGCCAAGGCTTGCCATTTCAAGCATTTCTTCAAAGGTAATCTTTTCAAGTTTTTTGGCTTTTGAGGTCACGCGTGGGTCAGTGGTATAAACGCCATCGACATCGGTATAGATTTGGCATTCATCAGCGCCCAAGGCTGCGGCAATGGCAACACCTGTGGTATCCGAGCCGCCGCGACCTAAGGTTGTGGCGTTACCTTCTTCATCGATACCTTGGAAACCTGCCACGATGACAATGTTGCCCGCATCTAGTTGCTCACGGATGTTTTTATCATCGATGCTTTCGATACGCGCTTTGGTGTGGGCACTATCGGTTTTAATGGCGACTTGGCGACCGGTGAATGAACGGGCGCCAATACCGAGCTCTTTAATCGCCATCGCCAGTAAAGAGATAGAAACCTGTTCGCCCGTTGAGACCATTTGGTCGTATTCGCGTGGATCAGGTTGGCTGCTGATTTGGCGTGCTAAATCAATCAAACGGTTGGTTTCACCGCTCATGGCAGACACAACTACGATCACTTGATGACCGTTGTCATGCCAACGTTTGACTCGTTTGGCGACATTTTTGATGCGGTCGATACTGCCCATCGAGGTGCCGCCGTATTTTTGTACTATTAACGCCATAAAAATCTACCTATTATTCACCAATGGCCATCTGTTACTTGTCGACATCAATCCATCATGGCGCGGTCTGCCATGACAGTGCAAGATTCATTTTAATAACGATAAAGCCGAATTATAAAAATTGCGCCCTTTATTTGCTCTGCTGTTTTACTGTTTATACTCATACACTTGATATGCTGACAGTCGTTAAGCGTGCTACTTTATACCATATTAGCCGTATAACTTTAAGTGCTAGCAAGAATTAGATATATGGCGATTGGTTATAACCGTTATAACCAATCCCCTATATTCCTACTATTTACGCCAGCTTTTCTGCAACCCAAGCGCTCAGTGCACTGATAACGGCATTGGTATTGGCAGATTTTGGCGCACCACCTTGGGCATAATCAGGCTTACCGCCGCCTTTACCACCAAGCTCGCTTGCCAAATGACGAATAATGTCGCCCGCTTTGACGCGATCGGTTAGCGATTTATCAACGCTTGCCGCCAGTGCCAGTTGCTCGTCTTTATCACCAATTAACACAATCACGCTGTACGGCAGTTTTGATTTTACATCGTCTATTAGGGTACGGATCGATTTGCCATCAACACCGCTTAAGGTGCTAATAAGTACCGATGTACCAGCGATTGTCTGCACGTCATCAAGCAAGTTTGCCGCTTGGGCGCTAGCAATTTTTTGCTCTAAGCGTTCTAGTTGTTTTTCCAAATCACGCTGCTTATCTGCCATGGTGCGCACACGCTGTGCAACTTCTGGACGTTTGACTTTTAGCTGAGCTGCAAGCTCGCTCAGTTGCTGCTCGCTTTGCTGCATGTTTTTAATGGCATTCATCCCAGTGACCGCTTCAATACGGCGAATACCCGCAGCAATACCTGATTCACTGGTGATTTTTAATACCCCAATATCGCCAGTACGCTGTACGTGAAGACCGCCGCACAGCTCAATAGAAAACGGCTTACGCTGACCATCAACGATACTGTCGGTACCCATGGTCAAGACACGGACGTCATTACCATATTTTTCGCCGAATAACGCCATCGCACCTTGTTTCATCGCTTCATCGATAGACATATGCTCGATACGAGCAGGGGTGTTGGCTTGAATTTGCTCATTGACAAGACGTTCGATACGGCTGATTTCAGCAGCGCTAACCGGTTTGTCATAAGAAAAGTCAAAACGCAGTACCTCGCTTGAGACTAATGAGCCTTTTTGTGTGACTGCATCGCCCAGTACTTCTCTTAATGCCGCATGCAATAAATGCGTCGCCGAGTGGTTTTTGGCACTCGCCGCACGAATGCTTGATAATACTTGTGCATCAGCCGTTTGCTGAGCGTTAATTTCGCCCATAGTGACCACACCATAATGGATAATGGCTTGGCCAGATTTTTTGGTGTCTTGCACTTCAAAAACACCTGTCGCTGTGCGAATCTCACCCAGCTCGCCAACCTGACCACCGCCTTCAGCATAAAATGGGGTACGGTCAAGGACAATAACGCCTTCCATGCCTTCAGCCAAGCTCTCGGCTGGATTGCCGTCTTGATAAAGCGCATGAATGGTCACGCCATCTTCTTCAAGCTGTTCGTAGCCGACAAAGGTCGTTGGATTGTCTACTTGAATGACACTACTATAATCAACGTCGAATTTGCCCGCATCACGCGCACGTTCACGCTGTGCTTGCATGTGCTCATCGAATTCTGCTTCATCAATCACAATACCGCGCTCACGGGTGATATCAGCGGTCAAATCAACGGGAAAACCATAAGTATCATAAAGTTTAAATGCTGCTTCACCAGAGAGAGTATCGCCGTCTTGTAAGCCTTCAAGCTCGCTGGCAAGCAAGCGTAACCCTTGTGCTAAGGTTTTGGCAAATTGGGCTTCTTCTTTTTGAATGGCGTTTTCAATCGCGCTTTGTTTGTCTTTTAGCTCGGGATAGGCGTCGCCCATCTCAGTAACCAAAGGCGCGACCATTTTATAAAAGAATTCACTGTCCGCGCCAAGTTTATTGCCATGACGTACGGCACGGCGAATGATACGGCGCAGTACATAACCACGCCCTTCGTTACTTGGGGTTACGCCATCAGCAATCAAAAAGGCCACGGCACGAATATGGTCGGCGATGACTTTTAATGAGGATTGTTGCTCGTTTTTAATACCTAAAATCTTAGCCGCCGCATCCATTAGATGGATAAATAAATCTATTTCATAGTTGCCATGGACGCCCTGCATGATGGCGCTAATACGCTCAAGCCCCATGCCAGTATCGACGCTCGGCGCAGGTAGCGGCAGCATGGTACCGTCTTTTTGACGGTTAAACTGCATAAAGACGCAGTTCCAAATCTCGATATAGCGGTCACCATCTTCTTCTGGCGTACCCGGCAATCCGCCTTCGATATCAGGGCCATGGTCATAAAAAACTTCGGTACAAGGACCGCAAGGACCGGTATCACCCATGGTCCAAAAGTTATCAGAGGCGTACGGTGCGCCTTTATTATCACCAATACGGATGATGCGCTCACTAGGTAGGCCAATGTCTTTATGCCAAATATCAAAGGCTTCATCATCAGTTTCATAAATGGTCACATACAAGCGATCTTTATCAATTGCCAACCATTCATCGGAAGTTAAAAATTCCCAAATATAAGCAATACCTGCTTGCTTAAAATAATCGCCAAACGAGAAGTTGCCGAGCATCTCAAAAAACGTATGATGGCGCGCCGTATAACCGACATTATCCAAATCGTTGTGCTTACCGCCGGCACGGACGCATTTTTGTGAGCTCACCGCACGCGTATAGTCGCGCGGCTCCATACCCAAAAAGGTCTCTTTAAACTGATTCATACCGGCATTGGTAAATAGCAATGTCGGGTCATTGTAGGGAATCAAGCTCGATGAGGCGACGGGGGTGTGCTGCTTGCTTATAAAAAAATCGATAAAAGCTTGACGAATATCGGCTGTTTGATGTGGCTGGCTCACAGCGGCTCCTTACTGACGAATGGTTTTATTAAATAGAATAAGTAAAATAATTTTGCAAGCGATTTTAGCACAAACGTACCAAGCGTGTTGAAGATTCATCAGCAAACGCAGTGGAAATAAGGCTTAATTTTCTTTATTAAGCAAGCGCTTGTATTAAGTGACTAGGATAAATTAAACCGTCAAACACATCAGTTGGTTAAAACGGTCACATCGGTTTTATCGAGTTTATCTTGAATAAGTGGGTGTGATTCAATCACCTGCACGGGCATATAGCGTAGCTGTAGCTTAATGGGTAAATAGTCGGGAAAGTGTTCCGCCATATCTTTGCTAATAATCGCCTCAATTTGGCGGACGTCATAAAAGGTAGGGGTAGTCTCGCCGCGAATCACCGCGCGCACGACTTGATGGGAAGTGTCTTTATCGAATTGGGTATTGGTCAGCACGTTACCCTTGTCGCTAAAGTAGCTATTAATCGTCTCTTTGACGCTACTTTCAAACCCTTGCTGCTTGGCGTTGGTTTGTAGGTTGATGGTTAAATAGGTCCCTAAAACGCCTAACAACAATAACGTCACCGCATTACGCCGTAAAAAGGTCCAATAAGTACTTGATTTATAATCATCATCGACCAAGCGGCGAAAACCTAGTAGCCATAATACCAAAGCGTTGGTAAATTGAATGGCGATAATATTGGTCAAGGCCAATAGCAGCGCGCCAAGTCCCATTTGCATCTCACCATTGGCAAATAATATCCCACTGGCGGCAAGCGGTGGCACCAATGCCGTAGCCACGGCGACCCCAACCACAGCGACCGACAAGTGCGGCGAAACCATGGCATAAGCACCTGCCGTACCACCAGCTAAGGCAATCATCAAATCCATCGAAGTTGGCTGGGTGCGCGATAATATCTCGACAGTAAGTGGTTGATCTTTATGTAGCCAACCAACGATGAAACCGACCAACACCACCAAAGAGATGCCAAGAAATACCGTAATAAGTGATTTTCGCAATAGCGGCATACGGTGGTCAATAATCGCCAACGCCACACCAGTGATAGGACCGAGCATCATTGCTACTAGCATCGCGCCGATAACCACCGCTGCCGAATTGGTCACCAAACCATAGCTTGCGATGATAGCCGAGAGGATATTCATCACAAAATACATTTTACTCGGCAGGGCGTTGGCCTCAATCCGGACCCGTACTTCTGGATAGTCTACTTTTTTATTACTGAATTGCTCGGCGACAAACTGCTTATAAGACTCAAGTTTGGCTTCTTTTTTCTCTTTGATCTCTTCATCTTCGATATCTTCTAGATTATCTATATTTACGTGGTTGTCGCCTTCCAAAGCCTTATTAGCGGTTTGGCGTGTGTTTTCAGCCTTATTAACTTCCTGCTTATTTTGTTTGTTATCTTTTTTATCGTTGATGTTATCTATATCTAAGCTATTTAGGTTTTGTTTTACATTCTCTTGCCGTTTTTCTTCAACTACTAATTTTTGAGTTTCTGTGTCTTTTGCATGGTTTTGATTAGAGATAGTTTTATTTGCGGCGGCGTTGACCTCAGTTTTATCCTTATCCTTCTCCTGAAAAAACGCTTCCGCTGTATCGGTAAATTCAATGTCTGAATTATTATTTGTAAATTCATCAACAGGTTGAGAGTCGTCAACGTCTTCCGGCGTTTCTAAGGAAGCAACCACCACATCGGGTGCCACCGTTTCCATTTTGATGGTTGCCTCAGGCACTTGCGCATCTTTTGACGCTGTTGCTCGTTCTTCCTCATTGTTATTTTCGCTATGCGTCTGTTCTTCGATAACAGCCTCGTTGTCGATATTGCCAACATTACGTTTATCTGCAAACTCAGCATCGTTTTTAGGGTGATTCATAGGTAATGAGTCTTTAGAAGTGTCAGCGTGAGAGGAGGTCATAGAAGAAAACTTTATTAAAAAATGAGGTTAGAAGATAAAAGTGGCAGTTCAGAGTATAGAGAACGACAAGAACTCTAAAACTAAAGAAAGCAGAAGGTCTACTATTGTAATGATAAATGTCCAATAGCGTGTAAATTTCTTGTGCCTAAATAGAGGGAGATAAAAGACAGATAAGCGGATAGTTTAGCTATATTTTCAAGAGAAAAATGCCAAGTACAAATCAATAATTATAATATGGCTTTTAATATGAATCACTTGCTATAAATGGGCTGTGGGTCTATAAGAAAAGGCTTACTATTTGTGTGGATTTGGTGTATAAAGGTGTTATACCCACACAATAAATGAGGAATACATCATGAACTGGCCACTATTTTCTGTCATCTATTCAATAGCCGCAACCGTGACCGTCGGTGTATTAATGATTGCCGCTTTGGTCACAGGATTTAACCAAATCCCGCACATCCAAATGGCGGTTGCCGCAGGGATCATTGTATCCATTCCTGCTGCCTTATTTTTTACCAAAAAAGTGGGAAGTATCACGGGTAAGGAAAGTCATAAAGCCTAGGGCTACAAAGCTACGACTTTAAAGCTGAGTTATTTCAAAAGCTGGCTATTTCAAAAGCTAGCAGTTTCAAAAGCCCGCCACCATAAAAATTAAAAATAAAGAAAGGCGGCTTAGCTTTAGACTTTATATAAAATAAAAAACAGCCCCTAAAAAGGAGCTGTTTTTTTATTGCTTATGATGTGTTGTTATGCGTTTTCATTAATAACAACTATTTTAACTCAACGGTGGCGCCATTTTCGATATTGGCATATACCTCTAACACATCCCAGTTTGTCAAACGGACGCAACCAGCGGATGCTTGGCGGCTGATACCTTCAGGTTTCGGTGAGCCATGTAGACCATAAGATGGCTTAGACAAGCCCATCCATACCACACCGACAGGGCTGTTTGGACCTGGTGGTAGCATATGTACTTGTTTGTCTGACCCTTTACCAACGGTCGCTTTATACCACGGCATTTTTACTTTATTAATGATTTTAAACGTGCCTTGCGGTGAAGGTGTCGCATCACTTCCGACTGTTGTTGGATAAGTGGCGACCAGTTTATCACCGTTATAAGCATAAAGGGTTTTGTCGGCTTTATTGGCAACGACGCGATTAATCCGCTGTTTGAGTGGATCGCGCGTATTTAAAACGGTGATGGTTTCGCCAGCTTTATACTGTTTGTTTTTATTTAACTTGTCTAAATAGCGCACATCCATATGGAAGCGCTCACCTAACATCTCTTTGATGTCCTGATAATACAAGCCTTTCATTTTCGATTTGGCTTCTGCACCAGCAGGCGTAGTAGCAAAGTTGGTTTTCACATCATCTTCGGTGATGGTATAAGTCACTAGCACTGGCTTATTGGCTGGGATGTTTTTATTCAAAGCGTCCCACGTTTTTTGATCCATTTTACCAGTCGCAGGCAAGCCTTTCATGGTTTGGAAGTTAATCAGTGCTTTTTTACTGTTCATACCCCAGCCGCCATCGATAGCGCCCGGTGAAGCGTGATTCCAATCCAATAACGCTTGCATTTTGATGGTCATTGCGGAGTTGACCTTCATGTTCGGTGTCCAAGTGGCACCGTTGACTTGTTTGGCGTAATTAGACAGGTTTAGCGTGGTATATTTTTTACCATCGACATCTTCGATACTTTTGATAGAAGTATCGGCTGGGCGGTTATTTGCTACTGCTGCACTAGGAGCGGCAACAGCTTGGCCATCACTGATGTCATCGGTGCTATCAGACTGTACATCTTTACGCGCTAGCTCTTCGACGCTCATATTGTCGGCGCTGACGCTTTGTTGCTCATCTGCTTGTTGCGCGTCATTGTCGTCTTCGTCAGCTTCCTGTTTTTCATCAATCAGCTGCGTCATACGATCAGGCGATTTAGGCTTTAAAGCAGGCGTGGCTACGGCGGGCGCACGACTATCGAGTGAACTGCTGCGGTTTTCTTGCACGTTAAGACTGACTTTTTTCGCCATACTAGGCTGAGCAATAGTAGGCATTGAGTCAGCTTTACGTACTGGTAGAGTGCGCGTATTGTCGGCAGGTACAGCAACAGCGCTGACACTGGCACTAACAATCGCAATAGATATAGCGGTGATAAGGGGCTTTATTTTCATCATATTGGCTTACTTATGGTTATAACTAATGCGGCTATTATGCGCATAATTTGGACGCTTCGCAAACTTTTGACACATCTTTTTTCGTTTAGGGCTTGCTAAACGTCAACAGTTGACGTATTCACTACAGTTGGGAAATAATTTAGTCATGCTAGTTATCAAACAGCATTCACATTTGGTTAGGGTCTTGTTTATTTGCTTTATCGTTAAATGCTAGAGTGATAAGAGGTTAATGATACATTTACCTATCATAAAAGTTGCCTTATTTATTTGCGGTAGCTTTTTGCGCTAAAAAACACAGTCATTGGCGCAGCGCAAGGTTTACGTCTATAATGTATGACAAGTTTTTATTTAATAAATCGGCTGTTAAAAGTCAGCGATTTAACCCATCCGCATGTCGTCGATACGCGTGCAATCAGTAAGGTGTGATATGTCAGAAGACCAAACCATGAGCGCAGAAGAGTTTCAAAATCAGTACTTTGCTGATGAGTCGCAAGGCTTAGAGGATGAGATGACCTACGATTTGGAGTCAGGTCTGCTTGGTGAAGATGATGAGTTTGCCAATCTGCGTGCCGAGCTTGCAGAAGCGCGTGAGCAACTGGTCAGTATTCGTGATTTTATTCGTTTTGCGGTCACGCAGCTGCGCAACTATGACGTGGTCGTCGCTCAAGGGACGACGGATGAATTTGCCGAAGCGTCGGCGATTGTGTTGCACACGCTGTCCTTAGATTGGGCAGCCAATGATCAGATTCTCGATTGCCGTTTAACCACTTCAGAGAAGCAGCAGGTACTGGGCTTATTAGAAGAGCGTATCGCTGAGCGTAAGCCGCTAAGTTATCTCATTAATTTATCGTATTTCTGCGACCTGCCTTTTTATGTCGATGAGCGCGTCCTAATTCCACGCTCACCAATCGCCGAGCTGATTCGTCAGCAGTTCCATCCGTACTTCGATGTTAATGAGTTGGCAAAGCCGCTTGGTATGAGCATGAACAATCAAGCTGCCGCCTTCTTTGACCATGGTTTAGAGATTAAGCAGTTGGCGCAGCCTGAGCGTATTTTGGATTTATGTACCGGTTCTGGTTGTATCGCTATTGCGCTTGCCACCCGCTTTGTTGATGCCTTAGTCGATGCGGTTGATATTGATAAAGGAGCGCTAGAAGTTGCGATGGTCAATGTCGATCATCATGACTTAAGTCATCAAGTTAATGTGATTGAGTCTGACTTATTTGCCAAGATTCCTGCTGAGCATCAATATGAGCTAATCGTTACCAATCCTCCGTATGTCGATGCCGCGATTATGGCCGATTTGCCACCAGAGTTTTTATATGAGCCAGAACATGCGCTCGCTGCCGGTCAGGACGGACTGGATTTGGTACATCGTATCTTGTTTGAAGCGCCAGATTATCTGAGCCCTGAGGGCTTGCTGGTCTGTGAAGTCGGCGATAGTGAATGGGCGTTAAAGCAAGCGTATCCTGAAATCCAATTTGATTGGTTGAAATTCGCTCACGGTGGTCATGGTATTTTTGCTATTACCTATGACGAGCTTATGACTCATCGTCAATTATTCGCCGCTTATGTGCAATTATTAGATGGTAATCAATAAAGTAAAATTGACACTGACAATAAATTAAAAACAGCAATTAAAAAACGGCAATTAAAAAATCGACTTCATTTGTTTAAGGATAAATATGGCTGGCAATAGTATTGGACAGGTTTTCACCGTAACGACGTGCGGTGAGTCGCATGGTGCAGGCCTGATGGCTATCGTCGATGGCGTTCCGCCAGGTTTAGAATTATGCGAAGCAGATTTGCAGATAGATTTGGATCGCCGTAAACCTGGGACGTCTAAATACTCGACCCAGCGCCGTGAGTCTGATGAAGTCGAGATTATCTCTGGGGTATTTGAAGGTAAAACGACGGGCACATCGATTGGGCTTTTGATTCGTAACACCAATCAAAAATCAAAAGATTATAGTGAGATAAAAGATACTTTTCGCCCCGGTCATGCCGATTATACCTATAGTATGAAATACGGCTTTCGTGATTACCGCGGCGGCGGTCGTTCATCTGCGCGCGAAACGGCCATGCGGGTGGCGGCAGGTGCCATCGCTAAAAAATATTTGCATGAGCGCTTAGGCGTGCAAGTACGCGGTCATGTTACCCAAATTGGCTCGGAATACAGTCAAGTGCTAGATGCTAGTCAAATCGATTGGGATTTTGTCAATAGCAATCCGTTTTTTTGTGCAGACGCCGATGCAGTCAGCCGCTTTGAGGTTTTGATAGACAGCTTGCGCCGTGAAGGCACGAGCTGTGGTGCGAGGTTAGAGATTATCGCAAGCGGCGTGCCCGTCGGATTGGGCGAGCCTGTCTTTGACCGTTTAGATGCGGATATTGCCCATGCGATGATGAGTATCAATGCCGTTAAAGGCGTTGAAGTTGGTGATGGTATGGCGGTAGCTGGACAGTTTGGTCATCGCTCACGTGATGAGATGACCCCTGATGGTTTTACCGCCAATCATGCAGGTGGTATCTTGGGTGGTATCTCATCAGGCCAAGATATCCGCGTTAGTATTGCTCTGAAACCAACTTCTAGTATTACGACAGTTGGCAAGAGTATCAATACAGAGGGTGAAGCGATTGAGATGCTAACTAAAGGGCGCCATGACCCTTGCGTGGGTGTGCGCGCGACCCCCATCGCTGAAGCGATGCTAGCGATTGTGTTACTCGATCACTATCTGCGCCATCGTGGTCAAAATGCCGATGTTAAGCTGCCAGTGCAGTCGATTACTTAGATTTTCTACCATCCGTTTATTTGCCCTTTGTCGCATCTACTGCTGTTCTATTAGATACGTTAGAGGGTTTTTTTATGCATGCCTAAAAAGTTAAGTAGGTAAGTTATAAACTCTCATTGAATACGATATATCTTGATTAATCAAAGAAACAAATCTGGTTTTATTTATCAGTTAAAGGAACTTAAAAACATGAGTAACTATTTAGATGCTGTGATTGTTGAACATAATCCTACAAACAAAGTGATTGACCGAGCCGTCATTTGGCTGCATGGTTTGGGTGCTAGCGGTCATGACTTTGAGCCAGTTGTTCCACAGTTAGGTCTTGCGGATGACATGGCAGTACGTTTTATCTTTCCGCATGCGCCTAATCGTCCAGTGACGGTGAATGGTGGTATGGTCATGCCCGCATGGTATGACATCTTAGAAATGAGCCTTGAACGTAAAGTCGATATCGCTCAAATCGAAGAATCTTCTCAGCAAATCCATGACTTGATTGCTCGTGAAATCGAGCGCGGTGTTAAGCCGGAGCATATTGTCATTGCGGGATTTTCGCAGGGCGGGGCAGTGGCGTATCATGTGGCACTTGGCTATCCACAGCGCTTAGCAGGGCTGATGGCGCTGTCTACCTATCTGGCGACCAATGACCATATCAACTATAACGCCGCTAACAAAGACATGCCGATATTGATTGAACACGGTACGCATGACCCTGTGGTGCCTGTGGTTCTAGGCGAACAAGCACAAAATTTGTTATCGGAGAAAGGCTATAGTGTCGTTTACCATACCTACCCGATGGCGCATCAAGTTTGTATGCCGCAGATTCAAAATATTGGCCAATGGATGAATAAAGTTTTGGCTTAGACAATTGAGCTGTAACTTAATGTAATACAGAAAGCGTTTAGGTTGAAAACCGATGGGCAGGTACTATATAATAGTCAGTCTTATTGGGGATGTTCTGGCTTCGACGCTGGTGATGAAACTCAATGATGCATGTCGAGAGTGTATGTCCTCTCGTTAATCAAACATATATTGTTATAGTCGCAAACGACGAAACTTACGCTCTAGCAGCTTAAACCCTGCTTACTTGGTTGCTGATCACCTACAGTTGGTCAACTAAGTTGAAGCGTCCGCATGTAGGCTCGCCACAAGTGATTGTCTCAATTGCTTGGGTTCAAAAGTAGAGAATCGTCCAATCCATCCTGACTGTCGGATCGGTGCGGATTAAAACTAAAGACAGAAACTAAACATGTAGATTCATGAGCGTAATGCTGGCGGACGCGGGTTCAACTCCCGCCATCTCCACCAAACATTGATAAAGGGCTGACCGTCATAGACCGTTAGCCCTTTATTTTGGGCGTTTTTCAAGGATTGAGGGTTATATAGGGGTATGGCGTCCCATATAGAATGTTGGTATTATTGTTGGTATTAGAGTTTATACACGCGCTCAATACCAACAAAGGATAGTCCAATGCCCTTAACTCATACCGTTATCAATAAGCTACAGCCCAGTAGCACCTCGATTGATACAAAGCGACCTGACAAACACAGTGACGGTAACGGGCTGCAATTATGGGTGCGTTACACGGGCGTTAAGTCATGGATTAGCGCCTACCGTTGGCAAGGTAAGCAGCAAACCCTCACTATTGGCACTTATCCAGTAATGAGCCTCCAAAATGCACGCCAGCGCAATATTGAGATAAAACGCTTAATAGCTGATGGTGTGAACCCAAAAGACCATAAGAAAGAGCAGCAAGCCAGCCAAGATGGTTTAAATGTTTTCGATAACATAGCCCAGTCATGGTATGCAGAACGCAAAACCTACCTAGCAGAAAGCACCTTCTCCCGTAACTATTCCGCATACATGCGCGATGTTAAGCCCTCTATTGGTCAAAAGAACATAAACGATATTACTGCGCCTGATGTATTGGCTATCGGTAAAGCAGTAGAGAGCCGCGGCGCTAATGAGATGGCAAGGCGTACTATTAGAGAGATAGGGCAGATATTCAAACACGCCATACGCAATGGACTAGCCACACATAACCCAGCCACCGACCTAGCCGAAGCTATTAAGCCACACAAAACCGTCAATCATAGCCGTATCACTAGCCAGCAATTACCTAAGCTATTAAAAGACATCAATGCTTATGATGGTGATGTATTGGTGAAACTAGGCTTATGGTTTTTATGCTATACGTTTGTACGCACTAATGAATTGCGCTTTATGGAATGGCAGGACATAGATTTTAATCGCGGCTTATGGACTGTCCCAGCTGAAAAGATGAAAGCTAGGCGTTTGCATATTGTGCCACTAGCACCGCAAGCAGTAGCGATATTAAAGCAGATCAAAGAGCTAGGCTTTTCGGATCAATATGTTTTCTTTAATACCTCAACCCGTAAGCCATACAGTCAAAGCGCGTTTATTAATGCTTTATGGAATATGGGCTATAAAGGCAAGATGACGGGGCACGGGTTTAGAGGGCTTGCTAGTACCACACTACATGAGCAGGAATATATGCACGAAGCGATAGAGCTACAACTGGCACACGATAGAGAGAATAAAATCAGTGCAGCCTATAATGGGGCGCAGCACTTGCCATATAGAATAGATATGATGCACCAATGGGCAAAATTTATTGATGATGCTTACGCTGGCAAGATTGATAACGTCATACACGCAAGCTTTAAACAACAAATACAAAAGCATGGGTAACGCCATGTAATAACGACCATGCAAGGCTAGGACTAATTACCCGAACGACAGCTATTCACACCCTTATGCTGTCACTGCCTTGCACCTACTTTGATTTAAGGGTGTAGGGGTGTGAATTGTGAGCTTAGAAGCATATGTGAACCAAGCGCAAGACGAATATATTTCAGTTTTAGATTTTGTTAATGCTTTATACAAGCACGCTAGACCTCAAGTGCCTTTAAAAAACATTTTAGAGTATGTAGGTAATAATTACTCGTTTATTGGTTTAGCGTTATACCAAAAGAAGGGTTTTAACTACATTTCAATTAAACCTACTAGCCTTTCGAAATACGGAAGTTCAATTCGGGTTATCGAGTCCCTTTATGAATGTTTGGACGATACACAGGTAGGTATAATTTATTCAGACGAAACTATGAAGCCTTTCAAAGAGTTTTATTTCAAATCCTCTGATGTGTCAAAATTCTATGAATATGTGGTACGTAATCCCTCTAAAATAGAGGCTATTGGCCCACGACAGTCAAAAGCACCGCCACCGCCAAATCATATCAAAACAGTTTCTACATTCAAGCAAAGAACAATAGGTGACTTAATTAAAGCAAAGCAGCATGAAAGTGCTATTTTGCCTAACGATTGTCAACGCCTAACGATGCTTTATGATTACTTTACACCGCACCAGGCAGGCTGTTTAATCGCAGGCTTGCACCCCGCCTTTAACGGTAGTGATGATGATTTAGAAGTTGCATTAGGAGTTATTGAGGGAGGTATCAAAAAGGGTGGATTGCTACTTGATGATGATGGGCAACTTAATAGTGATGATTTAAAGTCATTCTTGCATAGCAAAAACTGGATAATGACTGGCTTTAACGACAATCTAGCAAGTGATACGAGTAGCTTAGACAAAGAGAATCCAGTTTATAAAAAGCGAGTAGCTGAACTCGAGAAACAGCTGGCAGATGCAAAATTAGAAATAGCAAAATTTAAACGTCAGACAATAGACAGTGCTAGACCAGTAAGTGATGATTTAAAGCAAGTACATCATAGATCAAATAAAACGGTAGATAGGATTATGTATGCAATGGCTAAACTCACTAAGTTTGATAACTCACACCCCACTAGCCAAAACATGCCTTCTCTAAATGCACAGATCACTACTATATTGCAGAATGATGGGTTGCCATTGGAGTATGAAGCAGTAGGGAAATGGCTAACAAGAGTTAATAATATCAAACCCATAAAATAGAGTTTTAACCACACACTACCCTGCCACTGAGCAGGGTTTTTAATATCAAAATCTTACTATTCTACTCAATATTTAAATCAATGTTATCTACTATAGATAAGTTGGTATCTACTATAGAACCTTGAAAGGTCTGCAACTCTTAATCTAAGTTAGGGTTAAAGCGGCAACGTCGCTTACCTGATAGTCAATGCAAGCAGCATTGGCATAACTTAGAGAGGTAGCAACATGGCAGGTACAGAGAAAGAAATAAGAGCATACGTCGCAGCCGAGAAGCGAAAAGGCACGCCTGATGCCAAAATCATAGTAGGCATAACCAATCTAGGTGGGCAGGCAGGTAAAGACGCTCAAAAAATGGTTAAAACCTTACGCGCTGCGGGCATGTCACCTACGCAAGAACTAGGCGCGTATTTTGGATTAAGTACAAAGCCCGTTGACCCAAAAGCTCGAACCAAGAACAAAAACGCTACCGCCGCCGACAAGGTGAAAAGTACCAACTACAGCGCCATGACTGGTGTTGCAAAGTCGTTCGGTAAAGTTGCACAGCTTAATAACAGCTTTGTAGATAATCTCTACGGCGGCATTAATAGCGTGGCTGGCACTAATCTACCAACCAACAACCGCGCAAACTACGATAAAGACGTACAAGCAATGGACGCACGTAAAAACCAGTTACGTGACCAAGCGAACTACAGCGGCATAGACTTAGGCGAACTGACAGGCGATATTGCCGCAAAAGCGCCTTTATACGTGGCGGGCGGCGCACCGTCAGCAGGGGTTAAAGGCTTGGCAGCGTTTGCAGGTCGTGAAGCCGCCATAGGTGGATTAGACGGCTCACTACGCCATTCCAAATCTACAGCCGAACAAGTGGGCAACACAGCACTTGGCGCAATAGGTGGGGCGGCAGGTGGCGTGGCAGGCGTAGCAGTTGGCAAAGGCGTAGGCTATGCAGGCAAGCAAGTAGCAAGACGCGGCGCGAACAAATCAGGTCGTACCGCTACAGCAGCAACCAAGCTAGTTGATGATGCTATCACTGAAACTGGTATTCGAGTAACGCCCGCGACACGAAACCGCCTAGTTAATGATGCCACCAAAAACCTAAGCAAGTCTAAGCAGATTGATGCCGCCGCAGCCGTCCGTAAGTCGTTACTTGATGACAACGGTATTAAGGGCACACGCGCCCAAATATCACGCAATCCACAAGAATGGGCAGCTGAGCGCGAACTTGCTAAACAAGATGGTAACCCATTAAATAATGTCCATATCAACAACAATGAGCAAATTGCTAGTAAGTGGCAGTCATTAGCTGATGAAACAGGCGCAACGCCTACAGACACCAACACGCGCATGGCATCGACATTCCAAACGCTTAAGCAGGGCGATGATGCAGCAAAGGCGAATGTAAGCGGCTTGTATGACAATGCAAGGGCAAGCGCAGGCAATGACGTACCATTGAACCACATGCGCTTTATTAACAATGCCAGTCAAGAATTGGAAGCGCAAGGGCTTGGCACATTCCTAAAAGGTGATATACGCGGCATATTCAAAGGCATGTTCGATGATCCTAACTATCAACTGACACTAGGTAAGTCGGAAGAAATAAACAAGGTGCTCAATGCGCGATTAAAGACCACAACTGACGGCAACGAGCGTTACGCCTTGGGGCTGGTTAAAGATCATCTAGCAAAAGAAGTTGACGAAACAATGAACGCCTTGGGTAGTGTCGATGGTATGCAGGCAAGTGAAGCATGGACAGGTGCAAAGGGTGCACATGCCAGCCGTATGCAAAACATTGAAAGCAACCCCGCGTTAAAAGCGGCATTAGACGATAAAGCCCCTGATGATGCCTTTAAAAAGTATGTGCTCAATGCTGATGAGCGCGACCTTGTGCGATTAGTCGATGACCTAAAGAGCACACCAGAGGGCACGCAAAACTTAGCCGACTTACAAGGGGAAACGATAGAGCACTTTTTGACTAGAGCAACGCAAGCCAATAATGGCGCATTCAGTCCCGCACAGCTTAACAAGGCTATTAACTCGTTTGGTGATAATCGCATGAAAGCACTATTTAGCCCGCAGCAGATAGCCCGTATCAATGACATTAAACAAGTCAGTGATATTTTGATGCAGCAACCACTAGGCGCTCATGTGAACCACTCAAACACATCAAGCGCACTGATTAACGCCTTGGTAGGTGTGGCAGGTTGGGCGGGCAAGATACCACTAGGACTAGGGCACGTTGCTAATATCGCAACTGGTGGCGTAACAGGTGCGGTTAATATGTCCAAAAAAGGCGCAGCCGCAACAGCCACAGCAAAGGCCATGAATGGGCAGGCAGGCATAACAAGGGGCAGCGGCTTAGGATTGACTGATGAGCAAATGAAGCTACTAGGATTGATACCCCAGCGCACAGGGCAGGCAGGCGCGGCAGTGGGTGCCGGTGCCAGTAATTAGAATTGCTGATACTGTGGTTTTTGTTTATAGTACTTTTAAACCAAACAAAATATAGGGATTGATTATGCACAAACTGGCTATAGCTCTATTATGCTCAGGCTTTGCAATTATAGCTCATGCTGAGCGATACGATGTTTACGTACATGATCAATCTTGGGTGCAGCCAAATGATGCGCCGCTAAGAGCCTCTCAAGCAGTCATTGACCCTAGCAGTTGGGGCGATAGTTTTGCAGAAGGGCAGAACATGAGGAAAGCGTGGGACGCTCGCAAGGCTAGAAAAAAGCATGAGAAAGCTATGCAGGAAATGAGCAGTCTTGATTTAAGCGACAATCACGCTGTAATGGAATTTGCCAAGAAATATCCCGATAGCGTGGATAGTCTAAAAAGTATGCTTCAATTACAAAGACAGCTCAAAAATTAATCACTTAACGCTCAATAACAGCCACCTTAACGGGTGGTTTTTTTGTGTCTATAAATAAAGAAAGTTATCTACTATAGATAACCTGCTATCTACTATAGAACTTTGAACACCTTATAACCCCTAATCTAAC
This sequence comes from Psychrobacter communis, assembly GCF_014836505.1. Classification (NCBI taxonomy): domain Bacteria; kingdom Pseudomonadati; phylum Pseudomonadota; class Gammaproteobacteria; order Moraxellales; family Moraxellaceae; genus Psychrobacter; species Psychrobacter communis. The sequence goes on along the minus strand of NZ_JACSQR010000001.1, from coordinate 35,185 downwards.
CTTATCAGTCGTAGCGCACCGTTATGACGCACAAGGCAACTATACGGAGTTATAAGCATGTCAAATACAGACAAACCAGTTATCCCTTTCTCTGATAACACCTCGAACGATACCGAAGCAACCGCCGCAAACAGACCAGTTATGCAACTGCCTATTACTGGCATGGGCAGGGCTAAAGATATTCTGCCATTTCTACCATTTAGCAAAACCACCCTTTTTGAATGGTCAAAAGATGGACGTTTCCCAGCGGGCAAGAAGCTAAGTCCTACTATGACTGCATGGAGCTATGCAGACATTCATGCGTGGCTAAAATCTCATGCCTCAACCGCTAGCGAGGCGTAAAGATGACTACTACACGGCAAACAAAGCAGAAATATAAGCAAATCATCCTTAACCATATGCTAGCAGGCAAAAGCCTATCCACTTATGAAGCATACGACCTTTATAACATTACGTGCTTTTTACAGCGTATTAGCGATTTAAGACGCTCAGGCATAACTATTCAAGATGAATGGGTAAAGAATAACGGCAAACGGTTTAAGCGTTATTGGATAGACCAGCCAACCGATAATGACACTAGTGGGGTACAACTATGAGCCAATCAAACGACATATTAGAACCGCGCCTAGTGGCAGTAGATAGCTATTATCTGTCTGTCATTAATGAACGCATACAAGACTTATCAAACGATGCTGAAAGCCTATCAATGGCGCTTAATGCTATCAAGACCGATGATGACGCAAGCAGGGGTGTGATAGTCGCTGTAAGGTCTGCCTTACTCGCTAATAGTGAACTAGCAACCATCTTAAGCGAACAGATGGACGGGCTTATATTACTGCCAACAGTGGAGGTAACAAGCCATGATTAGCAATCACACTAGAATCAAGCTTACACCCCGTCACCGGTCAAATTCGAGTCTAAATGATACGAATTCGAGTGTAAAAGTACAGAATTCGAGCCTATATGACATAAATTCGAGTTTTAGTAGCAGCATTGCAAATATGTCTGCTAAATCAGAAGGATTCACTAAATATCGACTCAAACCACGCAACAAAAAAAATGATGTAACAGGGGAGGTTACCCATTTTTCGACTTTTAATAATAGTGAAAGCCAGTGCTTTACAAGTGATGATAACAAGCGTTACTATAGAGTCCTCTCAAATTCTAACAGCGGTCATGCCAGCCGTCACCCTTTGGCTTTTTTTGTGCCTGATAATGGAGTGGACTCTCAAATCCATTCTAACTATTCAAGCACAGCCCCTAAAGCGCACTTAAGCGCATCAAGGGCGCAAACCCTCATATTTATGGCAGCACCTCAATGCTTGTCAAACGACTATGACGGGATGACACTGCAAAATAAAATAGCCGTAAGGCGAATATGCAGGGCGGTTTCTGTTAGAACCGAGAGTGAACCCCGTCACCCTATACCTTTATCGTATAGCGTGGCACCTACTCAAAATCTAACAGGAGGCTATCATGCCTAATTCAATCCGTACCACCTCAAACACTCAAACCCCTACTAACAGCACACTAGCCACATTCAAGGCAGGTGATGCCGTCTTATGCCCGTCTGTAGGCGATGGTACTTACAAGCTATTCAACAAGTCAAAAGACTGCCTAACTATCAATATTGGCAATGTTGAGTGCTTATATCGCGCTGATGGTAGGGCATATCATGATGACTGCTATGTATTGCCCTCACTATTCCATGACACCGAAGCCAACCGCCAAGCAATAGCCACGCTATACAGTGGCAGTCAATCAAACCAGCGCACACTCATAGACACCACCGAAGCAGACGATAAACAAGTGATTTTAATATCTGCTTTTGATTTATCCGATATTGCTTGTGATATTGATGGGGCAGCCACTGCCTTATATGATATTGGGCAGCTACTAGCACTCATTCACTATGACAAGATAGAAGCGCACACAGTCCCAGCACTGGCACGCCTAGCACATGATGCCACCGACACATGGGCAAACCTACTATATGAAAAATTAGAGGGCATTAACGACACCCTAGCAATGACTGGCTATAGCAAGGTGGGCAAATAATGAAAACCTACCCACCAAAGCAAAGCCGTAGGCATGCTAAGCGTAAGAGCTACTACAAGAAATATAGAGCCACACGCCAGCTGAACCAGTCGCAAACAAGGGGGACTAGATGACCACCACACAGCAAACAGCCACCTATGAAAAAGCCCGCGCATTTAGCGCAGGCTTAGACATGGTAAGTCGATTTAATGCAGCCACACGGCAAGGGCTGGCAGATGACAATACACTACTAGACTTATATAACCTATGTGAACAGTTAGGCATACAAGGTAAGCTATTGCACCTTGATAGTGATATTACCATAACCACAGGCTTTGATACAGGTAGGATAGCGCTTACAGCTGGTACGATAGGGCTAGTATTAAGCAGCAATCAAGACCAACCCGTCACCCTTGCCAGCGTCACGCCTAATAGCAGCACAAAGCCTCTAATCATTGACCGTATGCAGCCGTCTGCCTTAATCATTGGCACGTTAAGCCTTGATAGTGAGCTGATAGCCGTTGATAACTTAGATGACGCTGTAATGCTTGCTCAATGCTTAATAAATGACAATGTTACGGTACTGGTAAGCCTTGATAGGCTGTTATTTAATGGCATGGTGAAGCATTTTGCCGAAGCCTACCCCGTTACTATCTTTACCACCATAGATAAGAAAGACAAAATCTGTAAGCCGCTGGCAGGTGCAAACGTCAAAGCGGTTATCACTGTTTTTGATGTGCTGCTACAGTTAGATAACCATTCTACCTATGCAGATATACTAGCGGACAGTGATACAACCATACTCGATCTACAGGCTGAAATATGGGGCGAACCTGAACCATTAGCCAATAATCCAAAAAAGCCCACGCCATACCCTATAGATGCGTTCACAGGCTTATTAAAGCACGTTGTTGAGGTAGTGGCACATTACACGCAAGCACCAACTGCAATCGCAGGACAAAGCGCTTTAGGGGCATTGGCACACATGGGGCAGCGTTTCATTGACGCACCGATGGGACACGGGCACATGCCAACCAGTCTTATATTGATTACAGAGGGTGAGAGCGGTAGCGGCAAGTCACAAGCCATGGGCTTAACTCACTTCAAAATACGTGAGTATGAGAAGCAGCTATATGCTGATTATCTTATTGAACTGTCATCATGGGAGAATGACAGGGTAAGCCTTAAAGGTAAGGAGTTAGCCGACTTCTTAGAGTCCAACCCAAAGCCCCAAAACCCTAAGACCATGTTTAAAGAAGCAACCATTGAGCCGATACTCGATAAATTTATTGATGGCAGTATCAGTAACGCTTCATGGACAACAGACGAAGCCGCCCAATTCTTTAATGGCCACACAATGAAAGGTGACACCGCAGGCAATGCCCTATCATCATTGACGACCCTTTATAGTGATGGTGAGGTGTCCCGTTTACGCTCGCAAAAGTCTGCCTATGCAACACCACATACAGACGCTTACAACGTGCGTATGACGCTATTACTACAAGGACAGCGCGTTATCTTAGAGCCAGCACTAGCCGACCCCGTGATGAATGGACAAGGCTTTTTAGCCCGTGCCTTGATTGCTTGCCCCGAAGATTTACGAGGTCAAAGAGTATGGAACGATGAACAGCGCAATAATGACAGCCCATACGATAATCCGTACTTAATAGAATACTGGGCACGCTGTCAGAGCTTACTTGACCCATTGCCAGCCAATCTGCCTAATGACAGCACAGGCGCACCGCAGCGTATTAAAATGCAATGGGCAGACAAACAGACTAGGCAAGTTTTTAGCGACTTCAAACAGGAAATAGAGGACAGGCAGGCAAAGGGGCAGCCGTTAGAATATCTAAAAGCGTATGCTTCACGAATGGCAGAAAATGCGAGCCGCATCGCCTCACTAATGGCATTCTTTGATGGCCGCAAGACCGTTACCACTGATGATATAACACGGGCCTTTATGTTAGTTGAGTATTCCACCGCTGAACGCTTGCGCTACCTTGATGCAACGCCAACAGGTGAGCAGAACGACAGTGAGAAGTTAAGTAGCTGGCTAGTGGATCAAGCGAGGGGTAAAAATCCGCCTATGTTAAATCGTGCTGATGCTTACAATGGCGCACCTAAGCCAATGCGGAAAAATAACAAGGTGCTACAAAATGAGTTAGATAACTTGGAAAGTATGAGGCATATCAGACAAATCAAGGAAGGGCAAAGAAAGATTATAGAGGTAAACCCTAAGCTTTATAAATAATACTATTACCTGAAAAACGTGCCTTTTTTGCCTAAATACCCCTTAGCCCTTACAGCTAGGGGGTTTTACTTAGTAAAGGCATTTGCCTAACCGTGCCTTTTTTGCCTAAACCGTCCTGGAAACAAGCCCATTTAGGCACAATAAAGGCAATTTAGGCACGCTTAGGACAGAGGTGTTACTAACTTAAGGCTATACGTTATAAGGATTTTAAGCGATTTAGGCAGTTTAGGCACGTTTTTACAGTATCAATCATATTTATAGCGGTCACTATCGTCATAGAAGTTGTTCTGACGCTTTAGCTTTCTAGTGTCATCCTCTACCTCAGACAACCGATCACACAACCTATCTGCTTTAGCCTCCGTTCTTTCTTGCAGTCTATCCATAGCAGCATATATCTTGGCATATGTTTCTTCATCCCGGTCTATTCTCATATTGACTAGCTTTTCTAGGTTATCAATGCGCCATGCTTGCCATAGCACAACCAATATGAGCAAGGTATTGAACTTATTAAACAGCACTACCATTCCCCACAGAATGAGTAATACTATTATTGCCCCCGCTATCCACTTCAACCAATATTTCAAAATGACACCCTCAACAATGTTTGATAACCCCATCTTATACAATACCACTGCATCATGCCTCGCAATTTTGAATCGACAGCCCTAAGGTTTCCCTAAGGTTTTAGATAATCACCCAATGAATCAGTAGGTTTTCGGACATCTTAAGCATGGCTGAAAATGAGTGGTTAGCAAGTGGTAAAGATAGGTTTATGGAACAGTACGCGCGCGTGAGGTTTCCCCTAGTTTTTAGAACCTATAAAAGGGATAGATAAGTCCAAGTTTGGACGCATCTATTTTGGGTTCTATTCAACTCCCGCCAATGACGGAAGTTAAGACATGACATTATCGCCAACGGCAATCATGATAAACAAGGTGAGTGACAGAAATGTGATTTACGCTTGGAACAAATGCCACCAACTTTGGTGTTATCTAATTTTGTCAGTCCGCAATAGAGTAGATGCGCTCAACTTTGCTCACATCTATTCAGGCGCTATTAAACAACAAGATAGATGGGCTCAATATTGAGCGTATTAGCACTCATGCCAACTGCGGTCATGCTCAAACAGCTAGCTACAAACCTGAGGTTTCCCCTAGGTTTTCCTTAACGCTGGCAAGCCCAAAAACCTTATAAAACCTTACATCTAACGCGCAGCTCGCCGATTTATTGAATTACCGCCAAAGGCTCAAATCTCCACAGTTGGTGGGAATCTTATTGCACGCAGCGCATGAATCAAGACTTTTTGGACATCTTAGGGCAGACTTTTTAGAGTCCATAAAAAGGGAGGAATAAATCCAAGTTTGGATTCATCTAAATCAATCCCAGTCACCAATGGGGGCTAGGATTAGCACCGTCCAAAGTTGGGCGTTAATAACTTCACACCCTCGAAATGATGACGAACCCCAAAAAAGCCATAAGATGAGAACCTGTTAAAACCTGTTATTCAGAAAGCCGCTGACTTAATAAAACTTAAGGTTAGGACGGTCCAATTACGGCCCGTATAGATAACCCCAAAATTGGGGGCATGTTCACCAATGATGAATTTTGCGAGTCCATAAAAAGAGCATGAAATAAGTAAGCTACAATAGAAAAAAGAAAATTTGCTTAATGATTTAGATAACCTTGAGAGATAAACATGCCAGCAATAGCCACAGCGTCAAACCTCAGTCACCATTCGAAACTAAAAATATCGCACTATCGCGATCAACTAACACGCCAAAAGGCTAACAGCATACAAGTGGGGTATGAGCGACGCGGCAAGTCATACAGTTACAGTATTCAGCTATCAAGAACGCCATGCAATTATGGTGGTCATCGTCACTGGTGGCTTTGCCCAAAGTGCAGCAAGCGAGTGTCAGTATTATATTGTGCCGGCTTGTATGTGTGCAGACATTGCATAGGCGGTAAGTATGGCTCACAGCTTGAACAACCTATTGATAATTTGTTTAGGCGATTGAATGCGATTAGGACACGGTTAGGCTGGCAAGATGGCATCATTCATGGCATTGGTGAACGGCCCAAAGGAATGCACCGAACTACGTACAATAAAATAATGTGCGAATATATGAACCTGATGGAAAAAGTATTAGGAGTGCAGCGTAAGATGCTTAATTTAGATAGTAGGTGAGTAATGCTAATCCGGCCATAAGTCACCACCGAAGCCGCAATGACTTCTAAGAGAGTCTTTTAATATTTTGACTTGGTCGGTCTTTACCTCTAAAGCCTCTCCTACATTATCTATGTGTTCTTGGCATGAACTGCTATACCAGTCATCAGGTGAGCAATAATAGTTTGTATCGAGTGTTTCATATTCATAAGGCTCAGTCTCACGCTCATAGTAGCTTATAGCTTCCTCTATATAAGCACGACAATTGATAGGCAAGTTAGAATCTGAACCATATTCAGGCTTACTATTTGAATCACTACATGCGGTCAAGAAAATCGCAGTAAGAAAAATAAAAAGCTTATTCATAATGATTGGACCGATAATTAAATATTTTTTGATAGTATCATGACAATCAATTACAAAATAATATTCAGTCAATATAATACGTATTGAATAACAGCAAAATCAAAAACGATTGTTGGTATTATGGTTGGTATCGTCTTATTTCAAAATTTATATATCTATATAAATCAATGCTTTACGTCTATAGTTTAGTTTCCGCCATCTCCACCAAATATTGAAAATCCGATCATTTAATGTGGTCGGATTTTTTTTGGTTTAAATGTACTACTAAGTTTGGGATGTGAAGTTCTAATTATAATAGAACGGTGATTAGCCTATCTAGTGATTTTGCAAACACAAGAAAAGTACTATTCTCTTAAGATTTTTTTATATCGATAAATAACAGAGTTATAAATAAGAAATTTAGGAAAAGAAAAAGGCCTCCAATTGCTTGGAGGCCTTTTAATATAATGGTACCCGGAGCCGGACTTGAACCGGCACGCTATTACTAGCGAGGGATTTTAAATCCCTTGTGTCTACCAATTTCACCACCCGGGCAAAACTTGTCTTATCTAAAAGTAAGCTTTCTACTTATTAGATAGTGGTCGCTATTATAAGCATTTCCATTAATAAAGCAAGCTAAAATTAACGTCATACTTATATATTTATAGCTAAATAATTGGAGGCTGAGGTCGGAATCGAACCGGCGTTAACGGAGTTGCAGTCCGCTGCATGACCACTCTGCCACCCAGCCAATCAAGGATGCCTATATTAGCAAAAATAATTTAAATTACAAGTCATTTTTTAACGAAACAGCGCTTATTTGCTAAGTTGCCGCTATTTAACCATAAATGAGGCATTATTTGAGCCTTAATAAGGTAAAAGGATAGCAAAATTGGTGCAAATGAAGTCATCGCCAAACCTAAATTCAGTGATGACTTGTTAAATATAACTATTTTAGTTTAACGCTTGCTAGACAATATCTTGATTATTACGTTTTGCTTTTTTGAAATCGCGATAAGTTGCGGTACAGATTAATGTCAGCACCCCAAGGGTAATCGCCGGCCAGACGAGGATATAAAATCCATAGATAAAGACGTTGTCCATGATGTCTCCTTATAGTGTTTATACAAATTTTTTGCTTACTAGACTTCAGTAAGAATGGCTAACCAAGCATTGGTTAACCATCAATGCCTAATAAGATTTTGCTTAAGTTTTTGGTAACGTTTTTGCTTGCGGCTGTTTATCGTAGTTGCCCACCCGCTGTTTAATGAGGTCAAAATCAAAATGCTCGTCACCCATAAGGCTGACAATCACGCAGACGATGGTACTGGCACCGTAAGCGGTCAAGGAGGCCAACAAGACCATATATTGGCGTAAAAAGCCGGTGGCAAAAATGAGCATCAGTACTAGCGTAATAGCGGCGGCGACCATACCGATTTTGCGTCCTAAAAAGCCAAAGACCATGAGTCCAATCACGACAGCAGCGCCAACACTGGCCAAAATCTCAAAGAATAGTGCGGTGAAGCCTTCAATGGGAATCAGCTCAAAGCGTGCGACGCAAAATAATAACAACCCGACGATGACGGCTGAGGTAAAGGCCACATTGGTCACGCGATTCCAGAACACACTGGCAATCACAGGGAATACAATGGTGCCCCATAATGCACCAACGAAGACCAGCATGACCAATATATCAAGCTTAAAGCTAGCGAAAATCAATCCAGCAGCGGTGGCAATAATCATGGTTGAGCGTCCAACCAGCATCATGGTTTTTGGTTTTACACGCCCTTTAGCGATATTTTTGCCATAAACGTCCGCCATCATAATCGTTGATAGCGCCGATAAATCTGAGTCAGCGGTTGAGGATAATGAGCCAATGACCAAAATAAAGAACAAGGCAATAAATACCGGATGCAAATAAGTACTAACCATTTGCGGGATTAAGTTATTCATATTACCATCGAGCGGTTCAATACCAATGGTCAAAGCCATCAAACCAATCATACCAAGACCAATGACGATGCCCGCGTAGCCGACCGTTGCAGTGACAAAAGTGGCTTTGATTTTGGTTTTATCAATGGCAAATAATCGCTGGGTAATGGTTTGGTTGCCGATGGCATAAGCCAATACCGCGACAAAATAAGGCGCCCCTTGCTGAAAAAAGGCTTCAGAAGAAAACAGGTTTTGCTGCTCTAAGGTTAAGTTTGATAAGCCGCTGACCATGACCGCAGGCCCGCCCATGGCAAATAGCACGGCAGGGATGATGATGACTCCAATCGCCATCAGAGCCACCAATTGAGCAAAATCGGTAAATACGGACGCTCGAAATCCAGAGGTCAACGTATAGCTGAGCACTCCGACACCTGCGATAATGACGCCGGTCTGAAACGATAACGGTGATAATACTGATACCAAAGCACCAGCAGCGGTAAAGTTGACCATCAAGCTAATTAAGCTGCCCATAAGGTTAGATATGGCTAAAATTAATTGGCTTGATGATCCGTGGCGCGCGTGGATAAGTTCACCTAAGGTGTGTCCATTAGGAGCAAGTTCGCGAAAGCGCATGCCAAAAGGGTAGATGAATAAAATCATCAAAGCGCCCCAAAAACCATAATGTAGCGGTCCTGAAACGCCGTATTTATAACCGGAGGTTGCAGCCGCATAAAACGAGGCTGCCCAAATCCAAGTTGCAGTCATACTCGCCGCGCCCATGCCGAAACCGACACCATGACCGGCGACCATAAATCCAGAAGTGGTTTCCTTATCTTTTTTAATCAATAAAGACAGCAGGTAAGTACCGCCATAAAATCCTAATAAAAGTAAAAGAATGGTGATTGATGAAAATTGGAACAATGACTCAGTTTTCAAATTCATACCTCGCAATTGTTTGAAGAATAAAGGTTTGCAATAAAAGTCATGCCACAAACTGTTAGGAATGTAATAGGACGCATTGGTTCTATTCGCTGCTTGTATACAGCGCACAAGCACTCAATGAGGCAAGCCAAACGCTCACGTTAAATGTGATGCCGCTTTTTTATTTAGCACAGTCCGTTAGACAAATATTTGCAAAAAAAATAGACTAAAACTTTGTCTTAGAAATAACGGCGGCAACTCTCAATAGGCGTCTGTTAACGGATTGACCATTACGCTGTCAAGTGAGGCTTACTCGATAGTAACGAGACGCTAAAAGACGCTTATTGACTAAGTATCTCTAGCAAAAATACGGATAAGCACTGAGCCTAAACTGCTTGGGCGGTGCTAGATGGAGCTGTTTATAGTAGCTGCGTTAAGCAATAGTTAGGATAGATTTTCATCCCTTTATTGCTTGTGAGCGAACATCCGCTGTCGTGATAATAAGTAAATTTTTACGGCAGTTATTGCCAGTATTTACTCGTCATTGATAAATAAAACTACAGCGATGTTAAATTCTCGTAACATGTTTGTGCGGTAAGAGTAACCTATTCTGTCTGCTATCTCAAATTTTACCGCAGACTTTTTAGTCAGCCAGCATTAAGATAATCTAATAGATCGTCATTAAAATGGTTATAATAAGCAGAAGAGGTTAGGAGAAACTATGAATTTTAAACAAATTTTCTTGTATCAAGGAAAGGATAACGATAAAGGCTAGGGCTCTTTTAGGAACTTACAGGGAGAGTTAAGTTGAAGTAAAAATAAGTAGAAAATAGTTATTGCTTAGCGGTTTAGTGATAGAGTTAAATGGTTATAAAAAAAGAGTCGCCGCTAGTTTGTCGGTTTAAGCGTCCTCATAATTAGTATAATAAGTAACTCGGTCGTCGCGTAAAAATCCTGCCAGCCCCAAGCCATAGCGCTCAGCAACCCGTACCGCAGTGCTAGTCGGTGCAGACATGCCGACAAGCCAAGGTAGGCGACTACGAATGGCTTTTTGCACCAGCTCAATAGACAGCCGTGATGTCATCACCACGCATGTCAGCTCTGCCTTATGGCGTAATTGCCAACCGATGAGTTTATCGAGGGCATTATGGCGTCCGACGTCCTCGAATAGATATAAGTCAGCGCCTTGCATGGTGGCAGCGGCATGTACTGCACCGGTTAATTGATGCGTGTGTTGTGCGGCGTTAATATTTTGTCGTACTTGCAATAGATAATTTAGAGTAGGAGCGGTGGGTTGCGACATTTTTTTGGCTGATTCTAAGTTTGGCGCTGAATAACTGCTTAAATCGGGAAGTGCTTGCGTCAGTCCTGTGATACCACACATTCCGCAGCCTGTACGTCCTGCTAGCTGCCGCTTTTGCGCTTGAATACGCTGATGACAGCGCTGATTTAATATCAGTTCTACTACATACACATCATAGTCTTGTAGCTGCGTTGAAAACTGCTCAAAAGTAGTCGTTGCAGTAGCCGAATCATCCGTTAAGTCATTGCTGAATCTCTGATAACTTTCGATATCGGTCAGTTGCGTTATTTCCCAATCTAATAATTCATGACTATGATGAATTAGCCCTTCACTGTATAAAAAGCCAATGGCAAGATATTCAAGCTGATAGGGGCTTGCCATCAATATCGCATAATGGATACCATTAATGATAATCGCAACGGCGGCCTCTACTGCTAGCATTGCTGATTTATCATCAATCTCTATTTCTTTGGCTGCATAAGTGGAGTTTTCAGTAGATAAATAACGATGTTTTTGTGCCAAATGCAGCCGCGATAGTGGCACTGTCTGATTATCCATTGACGCCTCAGCAGCATCTGTTGCCAAAGTATCTACTGTCGCTAAGTTATTTTTATTGACCATTATTTTAACCATTATCGTAGGACATTAAGCGCTATTAAGCGGTAGCTGCCAAACTGCCTTCATTAACGCGCTGTAAAACAACAGTAACCGACTTATAAGCCGGTGTCCTCGAGTCAGGAGCATGACTGTCCAAGTCAATAAGGTCGTTACATTCAGGATAATAGGTCGCCACCGCGTTGGCAGCGATGTCCATCTCAGTAAGTATCAAAGGACCCAAGGTACGCCGCTCATCCTTGCTGCCTTGCCGCGATACTATGACACTATCACCTTTTTGCCAGCCTAAACGCTTGATTTCATCGGGATGCATAAATAACACATCGCGGCGGTTGGTTTGGCGATAGCGGTCTTTAAACCCGAAAATCATGGTGTTAAATTGATCATGACTACGGACGCTAGTCAATTGCCATACTTTTTGCTCAGTACTTTTTTCGATATTTTTATCTTTAAAATTGTCGCTCGTGTCATTGCTATGATAGTCCGCGCTAGTTTGTGCCATTTGCGCGGCGACATAAGTAATCGGATATTGCGGTACTTCAAATTGGGCTTTACCACTATCGGTATTCCAAACGCGATGACGTGCTGGGTGGTATAAATGAAAACCGCGCTCGCTTTCACGGATACGCTCATTAAAGTTCTCAAAGCCGTCAATAGCACGGGCAATATAATTACGGATGATATCGAAGTCGCTACCCATGGTCTGCCATGGAATTGACGAATCAGACCCAAGCACATGGGTTGCCATATCAGCCACAATTTGCGCTTCAGACTTTAAATCATCACTAATCGGTTTTAGACGTCCTTGCGTGGGCACAATCTGGCACATAGAGTCTTCAATCGTCGCAAACTGCTCGCCTTTGGCCGTTATCACGCGTTCGGTACGCCCTATACATGGCAAGATAAGGTTGTTTGCACCCGGATATAGCATGGTTTCATTGAGCTTGGTAGCGATAAAAACATTAAGCTGAGTAGTGGTTAAGGCGGTTTGAATCGCACTCTTATCGGGTGCGGCAACGGCATAATTACCGCCCATACTGATAAAGGCTTTAAGTTTACCTTGCATCAATGCTTTAGCTCCAGCAATGACATCAAGTCCATCTTCTTGCGGCATAGGGCGCTTAAATACGCGCTCAAGGCTATCAAGTAGGCTTTGTTTAGGGCGCTCATGGATACCCATAGTGCGATCGCCCTGCACATTGGAGTGACCACGAACGGGCGAGGCGCCTGCACCATCGATACCAATCATACCCATCAGTAGCAGCAAATTGGTAATCATGGCGACATTATCTTCGCCTTGGACGTGTTGGGTAATGCCCATGCCCCACGTACAGATAGTGGCAGGACTGTCTGCCACGAGCTTGGCAAGGTTGATGATGTCTGCTTGCGTAATACCAGAGCCAAGCTCAATATCTGTCCAAGATTGGGCGATCAGCCATTGTTTTAAATCATCAAATCCTGAAGTATGAGTGCTAATAAACTCACTATCAATCTTATCATTTTCTACCAGCCATTTAGCCAAACCAGTCAATAAAGCGACATCACCACCGATTTGAATTTGAATGACCTCATCGACCATCTCATCGCTTTGTCCTGCAGCCATATGGGTTGGTTTTTGCGGATTTCTAAACTTGCTTAAACCTTGCTCACGCATCGGGTTGATAGAGATAATACGGCAGCCTTGTTTATGAGCGTGCGCTAGCATCTCAAGCATACGCGGGTGATTAGTGGCAGGATTTTGCCCAAACAGCATAATCAACTTTGCTTGCTCAAAATCTTCCAAAACCACGGTGGCTTTACCGACGCCTAATTGTTTGCCGAGCATCACTGACGTTGGCTCATGACACATATTGGAGCAATCTGGCAAATTATTGGTGCCAAAACAGCGTACAAACAGCTGAAACATAAAAGCTGGCTCGTTGGTCACGCGTCCTGAAGTATAAAATAAGGCTTCATCTGGTGAATCAAGATTTTTTAAGACATCAGCGATACGCTCATAAGCGGCTTGCCAAGAAATAGCGACGTAACGATCTTGCGCTGCATCATAATATAACGGCTCTGATAAGCGTCCGCTATGCTCAAGCTCATAGCCTGACCAACTTTGCAGTTCGGTCACGCTATGTCTGGCAAAAAACGCTGCATCTGCGCGTTGGTTCATCGTTTCACTGGCAATGACTTTGATACCGTTTTCACAGACATCGATAACTTTATGGGTCTTATGGTCAGGCCACGCACAGCCCGGACAGTCAAAGCCGCCCTTAGGCTGATTGCTATGTAAGACGCTGACACTACCGCGCATAAACGCCTTGTAATCCATCAGCTTACGAGTCGATGAGATCAGCGCTGGCCAACCAGCAGCAGGATGGGTATAAACAGGGATTTTGCGCATGACAGACCTCATAGGCGAATGGCGATAAGTAAGGGCTACTATAATAAGAGTGATTATGTTAAGTGCTACTACATTAAGTGCTACTATATAATGGCTGATAAGAAATATTGACTTTCATTACTTATAGATAACAAAAAACCTCAAAGCAAATGATGCGTTTGAGGTTTTTCTGTTTCATAAATCAGCATGACTGATATGTTGTCAGGCTAGCGCATTTAATAACGGGCATCTTTAGGTTTGTTACCGTTTGGCCAGTCATTTACTTTACCAGCAAAGTCGGGACGCGGTTGATGGGTGAAAAATTCAGCGACATCGATCGCATCTTGGTCACTCAGCACGTTACCATGACCCCATAAGCCTTTGGTCTGAATGCCCATCGGCATATTGTACTTAACAAAAGCCGCGGCTTTATAAGTACGCGCCAACCCAGCGCCAATGTTAAAGGATTCATCGCCCCATAATGGCGGGAAGACAATATCGCCGCGACTGTCTTTCATGCCTTCGCCGTTATCACCATGACAGGTGGCGCATTGTACTTGGTAGATTTTTTCACCGCGTACAGGATTGCCAACCAAAGATTCATCCACTTTACCAGCGTTTTGGATATCGACCTTTTGTTCTTTCGGCGTATTTTGTGACAGCCATTTCATATAGGCCAACATTGCCAACATTTCAGGTGATTCAGGTTTTAAAGGTTTGCCATTCATCGAACGCTGGAAGCAGCCATTAATACGCTTGGTTAAATCAACTTCTTTACCAGCACGTGGCATCACGCGTGGGTAAAAGTTATAACTGTTGATGTAGGGGTCGCCAAGCGGGATTTTACCTTGCGAGATATGGCAGCTATTACAGTTCATTTGCGCGCCGACGTGCTCGGGCAATAAACGCTTGGTTTCGTTTAATAAGCGTTTGCCATAAAAAATCTCATCAGCGTTTGGCTCATCCAAGATAGAGGTATCTTGCGGCAGCACATAGGTACCGACATCTTCGTTGGCATCATCAGCAGTAACTAAGCCATATTTAGGGGCATTTTGCTCGATAGGCTCTGGCTGTGAGCAACCGCTACTGATAGCGGCGATACTAATCACTGAGGCAGTCAGAACAGCGGTGGTCAGTTTGCTTATTTTCATTTTCTGAGAGATAACGCTAACAATAGCAGGCAGGTTGTGTGGATAGTTTTTCATTATTTTGCTCCTTTTGTTTGCGCATCAATACTTAAGTCTGGGGCGATATCGGTGCTGGTTTTTGGTTTTTTAGCGAGGAAAGCACGCATTTTTACCACATCATCAACACCAATTTCAGGCGCTTGGTTGGTCCAGCTATTACGTACATAGTTGACCACTTCTGCTACATCCGCATCACTTAGGTTAGTGAATTCAGGCATGGTAAAGGCCATGCGGTCGTGCGGAGTTTCTGGCATGCGACCACCGCTCAAGGTGATTTGTAGTACAGAGTCGGCATTTTTCGCATATACCGCACTATTGCCATCAAGGGCTGGGAAGATACGCGCCACGCCTTTACCATCGGCACGGTGACAAACTTGGCAATACTCGGCGTACAAGATTGAGCCGCGCGAATCATAGTTGCCATCAAGCAGTTTTTGCGTGGTAATGTCTTTTTTCGCCGGCAAGGTTGTTTCTTTATTTGGCGCGGGCGTTAAAGTCTTTAGATAAGATGACATGGCGTTGATATCATAGTCTGTCATATATTGCGTGCTGTGCTCGACCACTTCGGCCATAGCGCCAAAGGCAGCCGTGGTGTCAGTGCGACCGGTTTTAAAGAAGTCATTCAATTCTGCGACCGTCCACGTACCCAAACCGCGATGCTCACCGCGAATACTTTTGGCGCGCCAGCCATCGATAACCGCACCGCTCAAATATTCTTCTGAGTCGGCATTATTTAAGGCGATTTCTTGGAAGCCAATACCGCGGCCAGTATGACAAGAGCCGCAGTGCCCAGGACCTTCAACTAAGTATTGTCCACGAGCCAACACTGCATCATCACTTTCAGCGACAAAGTCACGTTTTGGGTCAAACATTGCTTGCCAGTATGCTAAGGGCCAGCGCCAATTGGTCACCGGTGGTAGCTCGCTTTTTAGATTGGCTTGCTTGACGGGTTTGACGTCTGACATAAAAAAGGCGTACATCGCGGCCAAATCTTCATCTGGCATAAGCTGATAAGAAGGATAAGGCATCGCAGGGTAAAGGGCTTTATTATCACGACGCACGCCATGCTTGACGGCATTTTTAAAGTCAGTAAAGGTATACTGACCAATACCGGTTTCTTTATCAGGGGTAATATTGGTTGAATAAATGGCACCCAGTGGTGTTAGCATAGGCAGACCGCCGGCATAAGTTTCACCGTCAAGGGTCGTATGGCAGGCGACACAGTCAGCGGTACGCGCGACATATTCCCCTTGTTTAATAAGAGCAGGGTCGGTGATATTGACCTCGATGTCACTGCTACTCGTGCGCATCTTAGGTAGTATTTGCCCAATGATAAACGCTAAAATCAGCCCGACAATGGCTGCCATAATAATGATTAATGGCCACTTTTTCATAAGCCTGCCCTCCATAAAAATAGTCTATAAAAATATTACTGCGCTTACTGTCGCTATCTATGTTGTAAGGCTTATTGGTAATGCCTGATTTTTATATTCGATAGCAATCATTAAGCTCAGCCAATTAAAAGATACAATCTTGCTATGTAGTATAGAATATGGCGTAATATGCTGATATTGTGGAAAACCACATTAATCATATGGTTTTAATAAATTTTACAAACTTGGACGTCTTAAGTCGCAAATAATGCCTATAAATACCATTGATTTTTTATCGAAAATTGCGCTTAGAACCATAACCTTGAGGGTGTGGAAAGCGTTGCAAGCGTTAATACCCTTTATGGCTCTGATGGCATTAAATGCTTGCTTGGTTATGTCGATGGCAAACGCCCAGACGTATTATATAGGCGTGCTGGCGCCGCAAGGCGAAACGGTTGCGCAAGAACGCTGGCAACCTTGGCTTAATCAGCTTAACGAGCAGCTACAAGAGGACACAGTGGTCTTGGTGCCGCTGGCGCTAGAGAATTGGCAGCAGGAAATTGAGGCGCAGCAGTTTGCCTTGGTGCTTGGTCCACAAGTACAGCTGATTAAAATGAATACCACCCATTGGCGCTGGCTTGCGACCTTGCAAGCCGATACGGCGCCAGCTAAATTAACTGCGCCTGCTGATATCAATGGTAAAAACTTTAATGAAAAAGGTTTCAGTAAAACCGCTGATAAGCAGTTTTCCGCAACGGTTAATCTAGCCAATGAATTTAATAAGCTCAGTCAGGGTAGTCCGTTAAAAGAACCTAGCGCCATGGAAGAAGTGGCCAGTGCACTTTGGGTAAAGGCAGACAGCGGCATTTATCAGCTGCAAGATTTGCAGCAGCGTAAAATTGCTGCCGTCGATGCCGAGGCTTTTGGTGGCTATCTATTGGTCGCGCATTTATTACAACAAAACGGCGTGCCGTCCAACCGTTATCAGACCCAGTTTGTCGGCTATCCTATTGAGCGCACCTTACATGCATTGGCCAGTGGCAGTGTAGACGCAGCAATAGCGCCACTTTGCTTGATGGAAGAGATGGCGCGGCAAGGGAAAGTTAGCGAAAAACAATACCGCCTTATTCACCCTGTGGCGACCGCTTCTAGCTGTCAATCTTCAACGCCTATATATCCAAATTGGACATTGGCGGCGACCGAGCAAGCGCCAAATGCTTTGGTGCGACAGATTAATCAAAATCTATTTGGTACAAGTCAATCAGAGCAAGCGTTGTTAGGAATAAATCAGGGCTGGCTACCACCCGAATCGAGTAGTAATGCTGAGCGTATCCTCTATGATATGAACCGTCATCCCGCCCAAAAGCAGCTGGGCGCGCATATGGTTGAATGGGTAAAGGCGCATCGATTGTGGATGGCAGTTATTGTTTTAATTATTTTGATATCAACAGTAAATTATGCGTGGATGAGTTGGCTGGCATGGCGACGGCGGCAAAAAATAACCCTGCAAAATCGATTGATTCGTGATTATGACCAGCAGCTACATCAATCAGAACGCTTCGCTGTCATCGGTGAGATGAGTGGTTCAATCGCCCATGAAATCAATCAGCCGCTGGCGACCATTCAAAATTATGCCCAAGGATTACTGATTCGCAGTCAAAACAGTCAAGAATGGACAGGGTTGGATAACAACTCTGTAAATAGTCTGCATGCGGTAGAAAAGTCTCTGACTGACAAACAAGCGACAGAAACTGCGCTGCAGCAAATTGTCAATGAAACCGAGCGGGTCGCGGCTGTTATCAGTAATATTCGGCACTGGGCAGGGCGCTCTCAGCCGAAAAACGTTCAATTGGATATCGCCACCACCTATGAGCAGTGTATATTGCTACTTGGTGAAAAAGCCTCAAGTATTGGCTTTTGGTTAGCGAGTGACTACCAGTCTTTGCAATTGCCAAGCCTAGTTCTTGACCAGTTATTGATGAATAGTATGCTCAATGCTCAGCAGCAGGGGGCGACACAGATAATGTTACGTTGTCAGGCAAAAGATTATAATGGTAAATCTTATATCGTATTGCATATAACCGATGATGCAGGCGGTTTTGATGAAGCGCAGTTGCTTGACCATAAACCGTTAGAGGGTAATCAGCAGTTAGTTGAGGGTCAATCACAACAGCGTCTGACTAATAAATACGCCACCAAATCGACCAAAGAAAATGGTTTAGGCTTGGGGCTGATGATATGTCAGCGTCTATGCAAGCCGCTTGGCGGTATGATGCAGCTTGGCAATATCGAAGTGCAGCAGGAGCTTAATACTATTCAAGCGTTAGGCGGTTATCAGCAACGCTTAAAGCGGTCGTTAAATGGTAAAGTGCGCTTGATAAAAACGGAAAACACTCATCCATTAGCAAACAGGGTAGGTGCGCAAGTGTCTTTTTATCTGCCGCTGCATTTGGCAGATGATGTTGAGAGATAAGATAATAAAAACAGAGCTATGTAAATCCAAGTATTTATAAAATCTGCAAATAAACTTAATCATAAGGTTGCGTATGAATGCTCAGCATAATTCAGTTAAGCACTCAGAATGGCAAACGCCAATTAATAGCAATAATGAACTTCTACTGGTTCATATCATCGACGATGAAGAAAGCGTGCGTAATTCCTGTAATTTTTTAATTAGCAGCTTAGGATTGCCGACCCAAGTGTGGTCAAGTGCCCTGACTTTTTTGCAGCAAGTTGATATCTATTATCCCGCGGTGATCGTCAGTGATTTAATGATGCCAGCAATGAGCGGTCAAGCACTACAAGCGCAGCTTAATCAACATGAAAGCCCCATTGCGCTTATTGCATTAACTGGTCAAGGTGAGATTGCTGATGCGGTTAACATGCTCAAACTAGGCGCCGCCGATTATTTAGAGAAACCGATTAATAGTCACCGTCTCCAAGAAGCGCTTGAGCGTGCGCAAGTATTAACACTCAAGCGTGCTCAGCTTTATGGGATCAAAAAACTCTATGCGCAGCTAACCGAGAAAGAAAAACAGGTCGCTCATGAGCTGATGCAAGGCAATCTAAATAAAAATATCGCCGACCATTTAGATATCTCGGTACGAACAGTAGAGGTACATCGCTCACAGGTGATGAAGAAAATGCAAGCGCAGCATGTCAGTGAGCTGATTCAAAAGTTGGTCATGCTTGATTCTCAATAACTAAAACAGCCATAAAAAACGCCTAATGAGAAGGCGTTTTATTTTTAAATTCAAAATATTTTGCGAAATGATTTAGCTTAATATCAAACTGTCATCTTCGACCTTTTCACCGCGTGTCTGCTCAAACATATCCAGTAAATCATGCACGTTCATGCCTTTACGGATATCGCCAGATACGTCTAATACCACCTGACCTTGATGAAGCATCACAGTACGCGTACCATGAGCTAGAGCCTGCTGCATTGAGTGCGTGACCATCATCGTTGTCAGCTGATTGTCGGTAACGATTTTATCAGTCAACTCTAAAACAAACGCCGCCGTTTTAGGGTCAAGGGCCGCCGTATGCTCATCAAGTAGTAGAATCTTAGACGGCTGCAATGAGGCCATCAGCAGACTAACCGCTTGACGTTGACCACCAGATAACAGTCCCATACGGTCGGTCAGACGATTTTCTAGACCCAACTTTAATACTGATAATTTCTCACGAAATAAGTCACGGTTATTTTGATTAAGCGCAAAGTTCAAACCACGTTTGCCGCCGCGCTTATAGGCAAGCGCCATGTTTTCTTCGATAGTTAGCGCCTCACAAGTTCCCGCCATCGGGTCTTGGAATACGCGAGCGACCCAATGAGCGCGTTGGTGCGCGGTTTTTTTGGTGACATCGATACCATTTAACAAGATTGAACCGCTATCGACGCGCGTGGTGCCACTAACCGCATTTAAAAAGGTCGATTTGCCTGCGCCATTGGTACCGATGACGGTGACAAATTCACCATCGGCGATATTCAGATTGATACCGCGTAGGGCAGGGTTTTCAATGGGCGTTCCAGGATTAAAGGTCAACCGCAAATCTGTAGCTTGCATCATAATTATAATTCCTTATGGTTGCACATTGACATTAAGCCCGAACTTTACGACTTAAAAATTTATTTTTAGCTTTTGGTAATACTAAGGCCAAGACCACGAGTAGCGCGGTAATCAAGTTTAAATCTTGTGGACCAAATCCGATACTACGTAGCGTATTGCTTGATAGAGCCACTTGAATAAAGAGCTTATAAAGCACCGCACCAACGACCACCGCAAAGGTAATCAGCCAAATACGCTTAGCTGGAATAATGGTCTCGCCGATGATAACCGCTGCCAAACCAATAACAATCGTCCCGATACCGATCGAGATATCAGCGCCACCTTGCGTCTGCACAAATAATGCGCCCGCTAACGCAATTAAACCGTTAGAAATCGCCATACCAATGATGGTCATCCATGAGGTGTTGATACCTTGCGCTTGTGCCATACGTAGGTTTGAGCCAGTTGCCCGCATCGATAAACCCGTTTCGGTACTATAAAACCAGTTTAAAAACAACATGGCCAGTAGCACAACGACACCAATAATAAGGCAGCGCATCCAGTAACCATTGCCATCACTGACCAAGGTGCTAAATACTGTCGTTTCACCTAATAATGGTAAGTTTGGCGCACCCATAATCCGTAGGTTGACAGAGTATAAAGCAACCATCACAAGGATACTGGCAAGCAGCTGTAAAATACCCAGTTTAACGTGTAGCCATGCGGTGACGATACCCGCAACTGACCCCGCTAGCATACCAAAGGCACAAGCCAGCCAAGGATTCACACCAGCGATGATAGAAATACCCGCGACAGCGCCGCCCAACGGAAAACTACCGTCAGCGGTCAAATCCGGAAAGTCGAGGGTACGAAATGAGATAAGGACGCCAAGCGCCACTAGGCCATAAATCAGACCACTTTCAAGCGCACCAAAAAAAGCAATTAAAGACATAAGAGATCAGTAAGTCATAACCCAGCGTTTAATAAATGATGGCGAGATAATTAAGATAGGCGACATATCGCGCTATCAATCAGCCAACTTTGCTTAAACGACTAAGCGGTGAATTTAACAGATAGGGGTATCTGCAGTTAGGGTCAAGCAAAACTTATAATTACTATTAATAACCCTAAGTCTTGCTTATTTAAAGCCTTGAAAAAACAAGCCCAGCCTACTGACTGAGAGCTGGGTTTGTCTGCGCTACCTATATAGCCATATCAAAATAGCCATATCCAATTAACCTAGACGATAATTGATAAAAACTACCGTTTAAATTAGAGTTAAAAGCGGCAGTTATTCTAACACTACTTTTGCTTTATCGATAACGGCTTGTGGTAGCGTGATGCCTTCGGCTTGCGCATTCTTTGGACTGACATGTAAATCAAGCGATTGCGGCGTATAAACAGGGATTTCGCCTGCTTTTTCACCGTTTAAGATACGCGTAACGATTTTACCAGTCTCGCGGCCCAAATCGTAATAGTTTACCCCTAAGGCTGCAACGGCACCGCGCTCAACCGAACTGGTGTCAGAGGCAATTAGTGGAATCTTACTTTCTTTAGCGATTTGGTACAGTGATTCGTATGCTGAAACCACGTTATTATCCGTTGAGGTATAAATCATATCGACTTTACCTTCAAGACTACGAGCGGCCATCGCAATATCGTTACTACGCTGCGCAGGCGCTTCGTGAACGTTAATACCAAGTGGGGTCAAATTCTCTTTCAGCGCTTTTAAAACGATGGTTGAGTTCACCTCACCTGGGCTATAGACATAACCGACGTTTTTTAGACTTGGGATAATTTGACGCATCAAATCGATTTGCGGCGCATAAGGAAGAGCATCAGAGGCGCCAGTAACGTTGGTGCCAGATCCATCAAGTTTCGGTACCAGTTTTGCTGCGACAGGGTCGGTGACAGCTGAGAACACCATAGGAATGCTGCTGGTAGAAGCGGCTACAGACTGAGCCGATGGTGTTGCAATCGCCACGATAACGTCTGGTGCATCAGCGACGAATTGCTTGGCAATCTGACCGGCAGTGGCGGTATTACCTTGGGCGCTTTGGAAGTTGATGGTTAAGTTTTCGCCTTCTTTAAAGCCGGCGTCACTTAACTCGTCGATAACGCCTTTACGCACATCATCGAGTGCTGGATGTTCAACGATGGCGGTAATAGCGACCGTTTTCATGGCAGCTTTGGCATCGCCGCCCGTTGCAGCGCCGTCAGTGGTGTTGGCATCTTGTGCTGGCTGGTTACAGCCGGTCAAGATAGCGGTGCAAACACCGCCCCATAATAAAGCTTTGGCAAAACGATTTTGATACAACATGGGTCTGACTCCTGAAAATAATAATGTGTCCGTACATTATATAAAAGATAAGAAAGGGTAGCGCTGCCAGCCATTATCCTAGCTGATTGTGTAATCCGTTGTATAGCTGACTATTAATTACCATTCATTTATTCTTTACTATTGAGACGCAACTATTTATTAGTGACTATTTACTGGCCTTTTGTGCTTCTTTGTCGACATTGATGGCGTTTTTAAGTAAGTCTGCCGATAGGCTAGTACCTTGTTCCGCGGCGTGTTTTGGGCTGACGTATAGCGTTAAGGTATTCATAACTTGCGGTGCGATATCTTTGGTCGCTTCACCGTTTAATACCCGGTACACCATTTTGCCTGTAGTACGACCAAAGTCATAATCATTGACACCAAGTGCCGCCGTCGCACCGCGTCTGACGCTAAACTCATCTGAGGCAATAACTGGGATATCAAGTTCATTAGCCGCATTTGCCATTGCTTCAAAAGCCGAAACCACATTGTTATCCAATGAGGTATAAATAACCTCTACCTTGCCTGCCAGACTACGAGTCGCCATTGCAACGTCGGTAGGGCGATTGGCAGTAACGCCCAATATCTTAAGTCCGCGTGCTGGTGCTGCTTTTTCCAGTTGTTTAAGAACCACTACTGAATTGGCTTCGCCTGGGCTATAAACATAACCAATGGTTTTCACATTAGGGACAATTTTTTGAATATTGTCTAACTGCGGTTCAATAGGTAATTCGCTCGACAAACCAGTCACATTGGTTTGGATAGGCACGTCATTTTCGTCAATTAGCTTGGCTGCCACAGGGTCTGAAATGGCGGTATAAATAACGGGAACAGTTTTTGTCGAAGCAACTACAGATTGCGCAGAAGGTGTTGAGATAGCAACGATAGCATCTGGATTGTCACCGGCGAACTGTTTGGCAATTTGCCCAGCCGTTGCGGTATTCCCTTGCGCACTTTGAAAATTAACGGTTAGGTTTTGCCCTTCTGCGTAGCCGTTGTCCGCCAGCTCATCAATAATACCGCGGCGCATCTCATCTAAAGAAGGATGCTCGACAATTTGCGTGATGGCCAAGGTTTTGGCAGGCTTGTCGTTATTCGCGCTATCATCAGCGTTGACGGCAGGGTCGGTCGCATTATTAGAGCAAGCGGTTAAACCAAGCGCCGCGCTAATAGCAGCGCCGCACAGGCTAAGGCGTAAAGTAGTGGCAAAGGTCATTTTATTTTGGCTCATAGGTTAAAGAGTGCAGGTTACCCGAGTCAATATTATGTGCATGATGAGATAACGGGCGAACATAAAGGTAATCAATCCCTTGATGATTACGTCCATATTATGACAGTAATGTAACTTATGGCAATAAGAAAATAAAACGCATTTGTCATTCATTTTATAAAGGTTAGTAAAGATGGATTTTTGTCTATATTTTTATTTTTTGCCCATGCTCTTTTTATTTTGTCACCAATGAATTTTGGGCAAAAAAAGATGCCACGAAAGCATCTTTTTTATTATATAAGTACAACCGCAGTTAAGCCAACACATCACCAATCACGCAGTTGTCCGGTAAAGTAACCACCGTTAGCTGTGTTTTCGGGTTGCCAGTCGATAATACCATACCTTCTGAGATGCCAAATTTCATCTTACGCGGCGCAAGATTGGTGACGCAAATCACCTTTTTATCGAGTAATTGCTCAGGTTCATAAAACTTACGGATACCGCTAAAGACATTACGCGGTTTGTCTTCGCCAACGTCCAAGGTAAATTGTAAAAGCTTATCCGCACCTTCGACATAATTACAGGCTAAGACGTGCGCCACTTTCATCTCAACTTTGGCAAAGTCTTCAATACCAATATAGTCCGCTTGCCCAGCTTCACTGTCAGTATTAGCTGCTGGTACTGGCTGGGTGTTTAATACTGCTGTTTTATTATCTAAATTATTATTGCTGCTAGTAGTAGGGGCTTCTGCTTGCGCCAATGAGGCCTTTGAGTCTTCAACCATTGCCGCAACGTCTTTTTCTTCGATACGCTGCATTAAAGGTTTAAATTTATTGATTTTATGACCAAGTAGCCATTGATTTCGGCTAGCAAAGCTTAAATCGTCAATATTTAAGAATTCTTTGGCATTGGCAGTCAGCTCAGGTAATACTGGCGCCAAATAAACCATCAATTGGCGGAAGATATTAATCGCCACCGAGCAGACGTCTTGCACTTCTTGCTCAGACCCTTCTTGCTTGGCAAGCGACCAAGGTTTTTTCTCGTCGATATATTCATTGGCCTTATCGGCACACTGCATGATTAAGCGCATCGCACGCGAGAATTCACGGTTTTCATAAGCGGCCGCAATCTCATCACCGGTTTTGGTAATATCTTCTAATAATTCTGATTCTACGCAAACGTCCGACAGCATACCGTCGTATTTCTTCACGATAAAACCGGCACTGCGACTGGCGATATTAACCACTTTACCCACCAAGTCAGAGTTGACCTTTTGCATAAAGTCTTCTAAATCAAGGTTGATATCCTCAACTTTGTCAGACAGTTTGCTGGCGAAATAATAACGTAAGTATTCAGGATGTAAGTGTTCCGCGTAAGTTTCGGCCTTGATAAAGGTGCCGCGTGACTTACTCATTTTTTCGCCATTGACCATCAAGAAACCGTGGGCAAAGACACCAGTCGGCGTACGGAACTCACTACCGGCTAGCATGGCAGGCCAAAATAGCGCATGGAAATAAACGATGTCTTTACCGATAAAATGATACACCTCGGTTTTATGCTCGTTTTCTTGCATCCAATAACGGTCAAAATCAAGCGCTTGATCGCTTCCTTCGCGCTTATCACATAGGTTTTTAAAGCTTGCCATATATCCGACTGGCGCATCTAGCCAGACATAAAAGTATTTTTCTGGCTCATCGCTTGGGGTATCTGGAATTTGAAAACCAAAATACGGCGCATCACGCGAGATATCCCAGCTGGTCAGACCCGCGTCAAACCATTCTTGCAGTTTATTGGCGACGGAGACTTGCAAGCGATTTTCGCTGCGCGTCCAATCTTTTAAGAATTGCTCAAACTCAGGCAAATCAAAGAAATAATGCTTAGAAGTTTTAAGCACGGGCGTCGCATTAGATAGCGTTGAATGCGGATTGATAAGGTCGGTCGCATCATAAGTGGTACCGCACGCTTCACAGTTATCGCCATATTGGTCAAGCGCACCGCATTCAGGACACTCTCCTTTGACAAAACGATCGGCTAAAAACAGCTGCTTTTCAGGGTCAAAAAGCTGTTTGACGTCCTTTGTACTGATATGTCCGGCGCTATTAAGGCGACGATAAATCAGCTCAGAGAAATGCTTGTTTTCTTCTGAATGGGTGCTGTGATAATTATCAAAGTTAATCAAAAATTTGGCAAAATCGGCTTCATGTGAGGCTTTTACCGAGGCGATTTGCTCTTCTGGGGTGACGCCATTGGCTTCTGCTTTGAGCATAATCGCCGTACCGTGTGCATCATCAGCGCAGACATAGGTGACCTGATGGCCTTGTGCTTTCATCGCACGTACCCAAATGTCGGTCTGAATATATTCTACAAGATGCCCCAAATGGATATAGCCATTGGCATAAGGAAGAGCACTGGTTACTAGAATCTCACGCACTTTTGTCACCTATATTTTTATATAAACGGGTTGATTTTCAAACGTCTCGAGCACTTTATGAGGAGTCAGCACCGTATTATCAATGCTAAATTATTAACACTTAAAACGTCCAATAACTCTAAAAAAGAGAAGAATTAAAAAAGTGCGCCTATGATACCGTAATTCGGCCGATTTTGTGATATTACCTTGGTAATTAAATCGATGCTTAATCACGCAGGCAGCTACGCAGTTACTCAAGGATTTAGCATATAAGTATTTTAAGATTGTTATCTGGTCGCTAGGATAATAATATGCTAAGTTAGCAAAGAGATTGTAATTTAGTTATATCGATACATAATGTATTGTCTTATATAAACGATGAGACATTACCTATATAAAAAATAATGTGACTTGCAAGGAGATGAGCATGAGTCAATCAAAAGTATACAGCAGCGCTGCAGAAGCGTTAAAAGGTATCGTCAGTGACGGGCAAACTCTCGCTATTGGAGGGTTTGGACTGTGCGGTATTCCTGAAGCGCTGATTGAAGCATTACGTGATAGTGGGGTCAAGGATTTAACCTGTATCAGTAATAACGCCGGTGTCGATGATTTTGGTTTAGGCTTACTATTACAAACGCGCCAAATCAAAAAAATGATTTCATCGTATGTCGGTGAAAATAAAGAGTTTGAGCGCCAATATCTGTCAGGCGAGCTAGAGGTTGAGCTAACGCCGCAGGGAACGTTAGCGGAAAAACTGCGTTCAGGCGGCGCTGGTATTCCAGCGTTTTATACCGCAACTGGCGTTGGCACACAAGTAGCTGAAGGCAAGGAAACGCGCGAGTTTGATGGTCGCACCTATGTACTTGAGCATACTTTGCGGGCAGATGTGGCACTAATTAAAGCACAAAAGGCTGACAGAGCCGGCAACTTAATCTTTAATAAAACGGCGCGTAATTTTAATCCAGATTGCGCGATGGCGGGTAAAGTTACAGTTGTGGAAGTCGAAGAAATCGTAGAGATAGGGCAGCTAAACCCCGATGAGATTCATCTACCGGGTATTTTTGTCCAGCGTATTGTCTTAAATGATAATCCCGAAAAACGTATTGAAAAAACTACTACCAAAGCAGCCACTACAAGCGCTTAAATGAAAGATTATTTAATGGTTTTAATGAAAAAATAACAATAGGCTTTGTAAACAATAAGGAAATTATCATGGCATGGACAAGAGAGCAGATGGCACAGCGCGCCGCGCAAGAGTTAAAAGATGGCTATTATGTTAATTTAGGAATCGGATTGCCGACCTTAGTAGCCAACTATATCCCTGAAGGCGTCGATGTTTGGCTTCAGTCTGAAAACGGTTTACTCGGTATCGGTGAGTTTCCAACGGCAGAAAATGTCGATGCGGATTTGATTAATGCGGGCAAGCAAACCGTCACCACCGAACCGGGTGCCAGCTATTTTAGTAGCTCAGAGTCGTTTGCGATGATTCGTGGCGGTCATGTCAATCTGGCGATATTGGGCGCGATGGAAGTGTCAGAAAACGGCGATTTGGCTAACTGGATGATTCCGAAAAAAATGGTCAAAGGCATGGGCGGCGCGATGGATTTGGTGGCTGGCGTGCAGCGAGTGATTGTGCTGATGGAACAGGTCAATAAACATGGCGAGCCAAAAATCCTTGCCGACTGTGAGCTGCCACTAACGGGTAAAGGGGTGGTCGATCGTATTATCACCGAGCTTGCCGTATTAGACGTCACTGACAACGGTCTAAAATTGGTTGAGCTGGCAGAAGGAGTGAGTTTTGAGGAGTTACAAGAAAAAACGCCGGTGAGCATTATGCAATGAGTGCGTCAAAAGCGATTAGTAAATGAATATCCGACTTTGTGAAGTGTTTGCTTGGTTTAAGCATCATTCGCTTGCTAATAAAACACCAATCCTTTAGCATTTGATTTTATGTTAATTTGAGCCAATAATATTGGCTCTTTTTTATGAGCGTCTGTTGCCCCATTTTGCGCTGCACGGAGTAAAAGCGATGAATAATAAAGACTTGGCGTTGACCTATGCCGAAAAAATAAGCCGTGCTATCGAGCAGCAGCAGTATGAGCAAGCGATTGAAGAGATTCAAGATCTGCGTCCTATCGATATAGCCGATTTATTGGCGTTAATTGAACCCAAACTCGCTTGGCAGCTCCTTGCGCATTTGCCCAATCGCTCGACGATATTTGCTTATTTGGATCCTGATAGTCAAGTGGCACTCGCTTATGTCTTTCCGCGCGCTATTTTAGCCAAGATAGTCGGCGAGATGCCATCTGATGAACGAACTGATTTGTATAAGCGCTTAAGTCAAGACCAACGCGACGTGCTATTACCTGCCTTAGCGCAGGCAAAGCGTGAGGATATTCGCCGTCTATCCGCTTATGAAGAAGGCACGGCTGGTGCCTTGATGAGCTCCGATTATGCGACGTTAGGGGCTGAGATGACTGTCGCCGAAGCCTTGGATGCGCTACGTTTAGAAGCGCCTGATGCCGAAACTATTTATCACGCTTATGTGATTGATGACGCGCGTAAGCTATTGGGCGTGGTGTCACTAAGGGTGCTTATTTTATCATCGCCTGAGCAGCTGATTAAAGACATCATGGTCAGCTCGGTCATCTCTTCTGATGTCAACGATGACCAAGAAGACGTTGCTAAAACTGTTGCCCGTTATGACTTAATTTCCCTACCCATTACCGATGCCAGTGGGGCGTTGGTTGGTATCGTCACCCATGATGATGCGATGGACGTGGCAAGCGATGAAGCCACCGATGACTTTCATAAGTCAGGCGGTGTCTCAACCATGGTCGGGCGCTTAAAAGACGTCAGTATTACCATTCTCTATCGTAAGCGGGTTTTTTGGCTGGTGTTTTTAGTATTTGGCAACTTGCTGTCGGGGCTAAGTATCGCTAACTTCGAAGACGTCATTGCGGCAAACTTAGTATTGGTATTTTTCTTGCCTTTACTGGTTGATAGTGGCGGTAACGCCGGCTCGCAATCAGCGACTTTAATGGTACGTGCTTTAGCAACGGGTGATGTGGTGATGCGTGATTGGTTTTCGCTACTTGGCCGCGAAGCCTTAGTTGCACTGCTACTCGGTGCGACAATGGCCGTTGCCATTGCCCTTATCGGCTATGTGCGCGGTGACGCGACCGTCTCTTTGGTTCTGGCGCTAAGTATGCTGTGCGTCGTTATGATTGGTAGTGTCATTGGTATGAGTCTGCCTTTTATACTCAATAAACTCGGTTTTGACCCTGCAACCGCCAGTGCGCCTTTGATTACTTCAATCAGTGATGCGTCGGGCGTGCTGATTTATTTATTCATCGCTTCTAAATTTTTACCGATTGGTTAGTTTGTTTAATAAACGGTCATGTACATAAGACCGCTTAAATAAAAAAATAACACCAATTTTGACCCTCATACCTACTGACAGTGTGGTTTTTTTATAGCGCCCATTAAGCTACACTGTATCTATATAAAAGCATTTGGCAAAAGTTTTATGGGCTAAAGTTTTAGCTAAGAGTTCTTTTAAACAATTTCAAACAGCTATTGTTTAAAAAAATTCATCGTTTTTGCCAAATTTAACCATCGATATAGGTAGTAGAGGTAGCTATGTTTAATTTTATAAAAAAAAGAGCATCTTCGAAATCCGAATCTCCGCAGCAACAAGCGGCTCGTGATAGCGCCGTTGATCAGGTTTTACTCAATTACCATTTAGGTAATAGCAGTCTTGCGACTATGGTCACAGGTCTAGAGCGCGATGGCGATGAGCTGACTTTGGATTTGCGTCTGCCGCAAGATAGCAATCCTGAGACCATTCAGCAAGAGCTTGGCAACCTACTGCATCCGCATGGCATCAGAGTGATTCATATGAATGTGCGCCTGCCAGCACCTGCAAAAGGCGCGGGGTCAAGCCTACCAAAAGCCATGCCAAAAACCACTAACGCGATGGAAAAGCAGGCCAAACCTTCTGCAAATACAAATAGTAGCAATCAGTCCGAACCACCGATTACGAAAGCAGCGCCGACACAAGCATCCTTAACGGCGCATCCACGTATCCGCCATATTATCGTCGTCGCTTCGGGTAAAGGCGGCGTTGGTAAATCAACCACTACCGTTAATATCGCCTTAGCATTACAGAAGTTAGGCAATCGGGTTGGCGTGCTAGACGCTGATATTTACGGCCCGAGTATGCCGACGATGCTGGGCGTAGATAAAGTCAAGCCTGAGCTGGAAAATGAGCAATTTGTACCTATTGAAGCGCATGGTTTGGCAATGCTATCGATTGGTAGTTTGCTCGATAGCGACAATACACCTGTGGCGTGGCGCGGACCAAAAGCCACTGGCGCCTTAATGCAGCTCTATAATCAAACCAATTGGCCGCAGCTCGATTACTTAGTCATCGATATGCCGCCTGGTACTGGCGATATTCAGCTGACATTGGCGCAGCGCATTCCGGTAACGGGCGCGGTGATTGTGACGACGCCGCAGCATATTGCCTTACTTGATGCGCAAAAGGGCATCGAGATGTTTAATAAAACCAATATTCCAGTACTTGGCGTGGTTGAAAATATGGCGCTGCATACCTGTAGCAACTGTAACCATACCGAAGCGATTTTTGGTACGGGTGGCGGCGAAAAAATTGCTGAGCAATACCATGTGCCACTATTGGGTCAGTTGCCGCTTGCTAGTGGTATTCGCGCCCAAGTGGATAAAGGTGAGCCGAGCGTGTTGGCCGATGATGAATTTGCGCCGTATTATCTAAGCATTGCGAAAAATATCGAAGCCAATATCAATAAATTTGCTAAACCTGTCGATGATAAGCGGATTTTCTAATAGTTTTTAATGGCTTCTAAAGTTAGTAAAATAGCCTAAGCATATACGCCGATATACGTGATTGAGCTGTCGAATAATCAAGTAAGCGCTGTTTGCTACTATAAAGATGGCAGTAGCAAACGCTATCAGGTTACTGCGGATTTTAGCAATCGCCGCATGGTGATTGCTGATTTTTTACAAGCAGCACAAGCTATGACTGATTTATTGCTTAAATTTTCTAGGCATCCGTTTGGAATAAGTTCTTTTGCAGTAGTCAATGTGACAGAAGAACTTATAGATGGTTTGACGATGATAGAGATTAAAGCTATTAGGGAAGCCGTTTGGGCTGCTTCAGGACAAGCAAAGAGAAGAATCGTCAGCAGCATAGTTAGCTACCAAGGACAAGTAGTCTCATAATGAACTTTGGCTAGGATGCCGTAAAAATGAAGCAAAATAATCATCATCAACCTATCGCTAATCACTTGAGAGTAGTTGAGATTGACCAGCTTATTCAAAACGGTCAACCTAACTTTGGCGTTTTTGCTAACGTTAAGCGCATCAACTATCTTGATTATCATAGCCATCTTATCTCGCAAAAAGCGCTGCCAAACTGGCGCAAAGCGCTTAAAGCCAACCAATTTTGTTTTATCCAAATTATCGAGCCGCCTTATCGAGTTTGCCTAGCACTGGCGACGATTAAGCTTGCGACCAGCGCCTTCGTTTATCTCTATAATGATGAAACTAATGAGCTAGAAGTTTGCGAAGCCTTGCAACCTTTGACGCGGCAGACCTTATTAGAAGGCGATTGCTATCAAGGTCAAATGGCGTTTACCCATAATAAGCTGACCGTAACATTGGGTTTTACGCCTTCCCAGATTGACGTTGTGCTAGATAGTCAAAACCTTGCACTCAATGCAACCTTAGCAAGACAGTCACAGCCACTAGCTATTTGTACACCAACGGGCAGACGCGGTTGGACCTTTACCCAAAAAGAGCCGCTGACAGCAATATCTGGACATCTACTTATTAAATCTCATTCAACATCTAATATTACTGTTCCTGATGCTAAAGCCAAGCAAATCGACTTTACTGACACCACTATTGCCAATCTAGATTGGACGCTTGGCTATATGCGCCACAAGACCAATTGGTTTTGGACTTGTATTAATAGCTACTTGCCAGACGGTCGTCATTTCACCTTGAACTTATCGATGGGCGTCAACGAAACTGGCGCTAGTGAAAATGCTTGCTGGCTTGATGGGCAGATAGTGTATCTGCCGCCTGTGATTTTTATACGTCAAGATTTGGATGCAGCCGCGCAGCATACTTGGCGTATTTATCATCAAAATCTTGGCTGGAGCAAGGTTGATATTGATTTAACCTTTACGCCGATTACTGTTTATAAAAAGACCGATAACTTTGGTGTGCTCGCCAGTATCTTTGAGCAATGGCTTGGTTTGTATAGTGGTGAGATACGGCTAGCAGATGAGGTGATTAAGCTTAATAAGGTAATGGGCTTAGCGGAAGATCATTTTGCTAAATGGTAACTGATGAGCGCCTATTATGTATTTATAAATAGCAGGCTTAATTTTAAAGTCGTTGCCGCTCTATAAATTGCGCCGTCAATTCCGTATAATCATCGCTACCAAAAATCTATTATTACAATGGCTATTAAAAATTGGCTATTGAAAATTTTTTAAGGAACAACAATGTCTATCAAGTCTGACCGCTGGATTCGTAAAATGGCCGAAGAACATGGCATGATTGAACCATACGAGCCAGGTCAAGTACGTTTTAATGATGCCGGCGAGCGTTTGGTCAGTTATGGCACCTCAAGCTACGGTTATGATGTACGCTGTGCGCCTGAATTTAAAGTCTTTACCAACGTGCATTCAGTGATTGTAGACCCAAAAAACTTCGATGAAAAAAGCTTCATTGATGTCATCGGTGACGAATGCATCATTCCGCCAAATTCGTTTGCTTTGGCGCGCACGATGGAGTATTTTCGTATTCCGCGTGATGTATTGACGATTTGTCTTGGTAAATCGACCTATGCACGCTGCGGTATCATTGTCAACGTCACACCACTTGAGCCTGAGTGGGAAGGGCATGTGACGTTGGAATTTAGTAATACCACCAACTTGCCTGCGCGTATTTATGCGGGCGAGGGCGTGGCACAAATGCTGTTTTTTCAAAGCGATGCGGACGACGTTTGTGAGACTAGTTATAAAGACCGCGGCGGTAAATACCAAGGTCAGCGCGGTGTGACGCTGCCAAGAACCTAATCATCAAGCACTTAAACACTAAGAGATTAAGTGTTTTTGAGCCTGTTAGCATTTTGGGCTAACAAGAAGAAAAGCCAGCATATTGAATATGACTGGCTTTTTTATGGCTAACTCTTTCGGCTATTTTAAAATCAATTTTTTAACGTGATTATTTTAGAACTTTTAAACCCGCTTTGTTATCGCGCTTAGGTTTCGGGGCAGCAGTACTTTTCTTGGAGGTAGTCGCTGCGTCTTCTTCAGGGACATAATCATCGTATTCATTGGGGTCAAAAAACATCCCTTGCGAATTTTCTTTGGCATAAATCCCCATTACCGCCGTCAATGGTACCCAAATCTCTTGCGAGACACCACCAAAGCGCGCACTAAAATGAATATAATCATTTTCCATGCTCATATTACCGGTTGCGCGGCTGGCAATGTTGAGCACGATACGTCCGTCTTGGACATGCTCTTTAGGGACTTGTACATTGTCAGCAGTAGCATCTACCATCAAGTATGGGGTGAGCGCATTGTCCTCTATCCATTGATATAGCGCGCGCACCATATAGGGACGTGTTGGGGTAATAGAGGTGGTTTCTTCGCTCATTTTTTGGTTTCCTTATGCATTATTATTAAATACTGTCTCGTTTGCGATAAAGTCGTGGCTATAGAAAAATCATTCACTATATCGCTATTCTATATCAGAGTCTATTTTAGGGGAGTCGTTAGCGGTTGTCTAATTAACGCACGCTTTTTTGAAAGCTGTCACGCTCAAAGACCCGTTTTTGATAGTCAAATAAAGGGCGGCTGATAGCACGCGGTAACTCAATGCCCATCTCTTCTAATCGCCATAACAACGGCGCTAATAGCACGTCGCACCAACCAAACTCGTCGGCCATAAAGTAGGGCTTATGAGCAAACAAGGGCGATAAAGTAATCAAGGAGTCGCTTAGTTGCTTTTTTGCCAAGGCTGCTTGCGCTTTATTAAAACTATCCGGATGCATCAGCAATCGTTTGCCGAGCACCAACCAATCATTTTGTATACGCCAAGCCAATTGGCGAAACTGGGCGCGCTCTTGCGGCGTATCTGGCAGTAGTTTATTAGCATGATAACGCTCCTCAAGGTATTCGAAGATAACGTTAATCTCATATAGCGCAATCTCACGCTGTTGCAAGACAGGTAAAGTGTGATAGGGGTTGAGCTCGGTCAAGTCTTCCGGACGCTCAGAATGCAGGCGCGATAAATAATAGGCAAGTTTTTTTTCTTCAAGCAATAGGCGGGCCACATGGCTGTTGTAGCCATCGTCAGCGTATAAAATCAGCTGACTACTTGGAATGTCATTCGCATCAATCATGGAAGCCTAATGTGTGAGTAAAGCCTATTATCGTAAACAATGTCGCTGCGTTTATCAAGGTAGCGTACGTAAACATTGCTCATAAGGGAATTTTTAACAGAAGATTTTATACCAAACCCAAAATATATAGTATCATCCACTTATGACTATACCAACACATAACCTAGAAGACCATGACTTTGGCAAACACTCAAAGACTGAGCGCAATCCCAGAGCCCGACTACGCCTGCTCA